>JASHTK010000187.1 GCA_030040575.1 Gammaproteobacteria bacterium | reverse complement strand
CCCAGCCAAGAAATGGCGAGAGCAGCGGAAAGAGCAGGCCGGCGGAGGCGACGCCGAGGCCGAGCGTATAGTTGAGCCCCGAGTAGTTCATGAGGTACGCAAGCCCGACGATGAGGCCGACCGTGAGCACCGTGAGGCGGCTCTGCCGCCACGTGATCGCGGCGGCGCGCAGCGCGGCGCTCGGCCGGCACCCGATGAGCAGCGCGGTGAGCAGCGAGGCGCCGAGGATGGCCGTGCCGGTCGCGAACGGCTGGAAGCTCCACACCGCCGCATACGGCGTGCGGTAAAGGGTGATGAACACCGCATCGTCGAGGTGCGGCCAGGGAATCCGCGCGGCGAGCAATCGGGGCACGCCGAGGCTCGTCCATGCGATCACCACGGCGGTCACGGTGATCCACGGCACCCAGCCCTGCCAGGCGGGGACGCGCACGTCCCGATCGCCGGCTGCGGCCTGGCCCGGGCGCGAGACGATCGCGAACTCGGCATCCGGCTCCGGCTGCCACCTCCTGAGGAAGCCGAGCGTCACGAGCAGTGCGCCGAGGGAGGAGAGCACATCGGTGAGCGTGTAGCCGATCCAGTTCGAGGCGAGAAACTGAATGAGGGCGAAGCTGCCGCCCGCGACGAGCAGCAAGGGCCAGAGCGCCGCGAGCGAGCGGCGGCCGCCGTAGATCCCCGTCACGTAGAACGGCAGGAGAAGCGCGACGAAGGGCAGCTGCCGTCCGATCATCGCGCCGAGCGTCGCATCCGAGAGATGCGTGACGGCGCCGAGCGTTGCGATGGGCGCGCCGAGCGCGCCGAAGGCGACCGGCGCCGTGTTGAAGATGAGCGTGAAGGCGAGCGCATCCTGGGGCCGGAATCCGAGCATGATGAGCAGCGCGCTCGTGATCGCGACGGGGGTGCCGAATCCCGCGATGCCCTCGAGCAGCGCCCCGAAACAGAACCCGATGACGACGAGCACCACCCGCCGATCGTTCGGGAGATGCTGGAGCACCCAGTCCCGAAACGCCGCGAAGCGTCCGGACACGACGGCGAGGTTGTAAAGGAGCAGGGCATTCACGACGATCCACATCACCGGCCAGAGCGCGAACACGAATCCGGCGGCGAACGCATCGAGCGCGAGCCTCGCAGGAAAGTGCCAGGGGCCGAGCGCGACGGCAAAGCCGACGAGCACGCCGCCGAGGGAGGCGAGCCAGGCCGGATAGCGCAGGACGCCGAGCAGCACGAGAACGGCGGCGATCGGCAACGCCGCCGTGGCGAACGAGAGCCAGAGGCTGCCGGCGACGGGGGTGAGGAGCTGGTGAAACACGGTGGGCGTATTATGATGGCGATGGGCTCATCATCGGGCGATCAACGGGCGCGGGCCCCCGGCGCGCGCCAAGAGGTGGCCTCCATGGCACGTCTCACTCGACGAGGATCCTCGGCGCGGCGAACCGCGGCTGCCGCCCTGGCGTGCTTTGCGTCGGCCGTCGCGGCCTGCGGTGCCTCCGCGGCGGCAGAGGTGGGAAGCTCCGAGCCCGCGCAGTGGGTGCTCAGAAAGATCGATTTCACTTATCTCGGCTTCACCACACATTATTCCTGTGACGGCCTGCGCGACAAGGTGCGACTCGTGCTACTCGAGCTCGGCGCACGCGAGCAGGGGCTCAATGTGCACGAGGGCGGATGCACCGCGACGCAAGGCGGGCCGGATCCCTTCCCGACCGTCGTCGGAACGTTCTATGCGCTGCAAGCGGTCCCCGCGGATCAGGCGGGCGGCTCGGGCGGCCACACCGTTGCGGCGCACTGGCGGACCGTGCGAGTCCGGCTCGGCGACTCGACGCTCGGGCAAGCCGGACAGTGCGAGCTGCTCGAGCAGGTGAAGGAGCGGATCCTGCCGCTCTTCGATGCCCGCAACGTGCGCTTCCGGACGGATTGCGTTCCGCATCAGCTCACGCTTCCCGGTGCGGCGCTCGAGGTGGACGTGCTGAAGCCCGATCCGCCCGCCAACCGCCTCGCGCAGGCGAACTGACGCGGTCCACTCGGTCCGGCGCGCCGGTGCGCTCGGGCCTACAGGAGCGGCGTGCCTCGCGGGACGCGCACGACGACCGTTCCGGCGATCTTGTCGTGCCAGGCCTGTCGCTGCGGATCGATCGCGATCCACACGAAGCCGAGTCCCGCGACCGCGAGCGACAGGAAGCACCCGAGCGCGCGCACGACGGCGATACCCCAGTCGATCGGCTGGCCGTCGAGGCGGATGACCTTCAGGTCACAGACGGCGCCGCCGACGGTCGTTGCCTTGAGCTTCCACATCACCGCCGCATAGACGGCGAGCGCGAGCAGCTCGATCTGGAACCGGTTGCTCAGTAAGCCGAGCAGGATGCCGACAATCAGGGCATCGAGGGCGAGCGCGCCGATGCGGATCCAGAATCCCGCGCGCTCGAGAGTGCTCTCATCGAGCTGCGCCTGCGCGGGGCGAGGGGCTTGAGCACCGGTCCCGGGCGCCGCGGTCGAGCTGCCGCCCGGGGCGCCCGAAGCGGCCGAGGCGCCGCCCGATGATGCCGCCGCGGCGCTCGCCTGCGGCCCCCGGTGCAGGCTCGAGGCTCGCATCAGCGTGTACAGGACGGCCCCGAAGCCGAGCAGCGCAAAGAGCGCGAAGGCGGCAAATCCGACGACCGGCACCAAGTAGAGCGCGAGCATGAGCAGCCCTCCGGCGAGCACCTTGAGGATCACGTGGGGCGCCACGCCTGCGCGGACGCGATGGATGCAGCGGTCGCCGAGCCAGGCGAGCGCCACCACCTTTCCGAACAGGGCGGCACAGAGCAGTCCGACCCACACGATCGGAATGAGCGCGATGCCGACGAGCGTGACGAGCAACAGGAAGTAGAGCACCGGGGAGATGAGCACGGCGACCAGCGCGGCGAGGACCGAGGCTCCAGGCTCCGCATCGAGCGTGCGCACGCAGCGCTCGACGGCTCCGCCGAACAGCGCGGCGAGCACCACATAGAGCCCGAGGGCGGCGAGAGCGAATCCCCACGCCCAGCCGACGGCGGGGTCGAGGGCGAGCAGACGGCCGTAGATGAGGCAGTGGCGCACCCACGCCGGCAGTCCGCCGAGCAAGGGGAACTCGAGGCCGAAGATGCGCTCGACGCCCCCGGAGACGAGCGCGCCGGGACTGCGGTACAGGGAACCGAGGACCTCGACGATCTGGCCGTTCACCTCGGCGTCGGGTCCGAGGGTGATGCTGCCGAGCACCGCGACGACGTTGCCGTCCACCTTGCCGTTCACGTACGCGTTGCCGACCACGGCGACCGTGTTGTTGCCGACGGTTCCGGAGACGCGCGCGTCACCGAAGACCGCAACGACCGAGTCCGCCACGTCGCCGTCCGCGATGGAGGAGCCGAAGATCGCGACCACATCGTCGGCCTGTGCGCCCTTCGGCAGGATCGTGTCGTGTCCGATCGAGACGAAGTGACCCGCATCC
>JASHTK010000186.1 GCA_030040575.1 Gammaproteobacteria bacterium | reverse complement strand
CGTCGAGCTGCAGATAGCGGCATCCCGCGGCGGCGAGGTCCGCGATCTCCTCGCGGTAGACGCGCGCGACGTCGCGGTAGAACTGCGCCAGGTCCGGATACGCGTCGGCATCGATCGCCTGGCGACCGCCGCGAAAGTGCATGAGGCTCGGGGAGGGCAGCGTGATCTTCGCCACCGGTCGGGCGCCGTCCTCGCCGGGCTCGGCGAGGGAGGCGAGGAACCTGAAATCCTCGACGAACACGCCGCGCGGCCGGCCGAGCTTCCCGACGATCCGCACCGTGTGCGGGCGGCCCTCGGTCTCGCCTTGCTCGCTGTGAAAGCGGACAGTGAACCGCGACGGCGCGGGCACGACGTTCGCGAACTTGAGCAGAAAATCGGTCTGCCAGCTCACGCGGTTGAACTCCCCGTCCGTGACCGCCTGAAGCCCGATCTCCCGCTGCCGGCGCACCACCTCGCGGATCGCCGCGTGCTGGATCCGCCGCAGCTCCTCGGCGCTCATCCGGCCCGCGCTCGAGGCCTCGCGCGCGGCGATGAGCTCGGGCGGCCGCACGAGGCTGCCCACCTGATCGGCGCGAAAGGGCGGACGGGAAGGGGTCATGGACGGAGGCGGCCCCGAGCGCTACGCCGGGAGCTTGAAGAGCTTGCGCGCGTTCTCCTCGAGGATCAGTTTCTTCTCGGCCGCCGTGAGCCACTCGAACGACTCGATGTAAGGGGCGGTGTGATCCATCGTCTCGCCCGTGTCGGGATTGACGGCGGCCCCGACGCCCGGGCACTCGCTCCCGAACAGGCAGCGCTCGGGTCCGACCGTCTCGATGAGGAGGCGCAGGGCCCCGGGCGTGTAGAGCACGGTGTCGAAGTACAGGCGCTTCAGGCGCGTCGAGAAGCGCCGCCCGGTGCGCAGCGATGCGGACTCGAACCGGCCGAGCTGGTACGGAATGGCGCCGCCCCCGTGGGAGACTAAGATCTTCAGGTTGGGGAAGTCATCGAGCACGGTCGAGTTGACGAGGTGGTAGACCGCGATCGACTCCTCGTTGATGAAGTGCAGCGTGTAGGGCGTGCGCTCCGAGCGCGAGCCGGTCGAGTGGATGTGCGCCGGCACGTCGAGCTCGCAGAGCTTCTCGTAAAGCGGATACCAGTACCGCTCGCCGAGCCCCGGCGCCTCGGTGCCGCTCGCCTCGTAGGGGTCGGGATCGAGCAGGCAGCCCTTGAATCCGAGCTGTCTCACGCATCGCTCGAGCTCGGGGAACACGCGCTCGATCGGCTCGCCGGCGGCCTGCGGGAGCCCGCAGACCGGCACGAAGCGCGCGGGCAGGAGCTTGCACTGCCGCGAGATGAGCGTGTTCACCTCCTCGGTGAACCAGTGGACGAGCTTGCCCGGACGCTCCGAGTGCATCATTTGGAACGGGCGCGGCGAGATGAGCTGCAGGTCCGTGCCGTGCCGATCGAGCAGCTCGAGGTGGCCGGCCGGGCCGATCTCGGCCTTGTGCGCGGCCGCGATCAGCTGCTCGTCGGAGACCCGCACGCCGCCTCGACCGTGGGAGCCGCGGTGCGCGAGGAGCGTCCCCTTGTAGGCCCAGAGCTCGACCGGCGCGCTGATGTGGCCGTGGCAATCGATGATCATGCCGATCTCCCTCGAGGGGACGCGCGGCCGAGGAGCTGCTCGTACTCGGCGCCCATCACCTCCGTCACGGGCCGGCCCTCGGCGAGCCGGCCGATCATCGCCGCCTCGCGCGCGGCGATCGCCTCGGCGACCTCGAGCACCGCGCCGATTCGGCCCTGCGGCACAAAGACGACGGCGCTCGCGTCCGCGAGCGCGTAATCACCCGGTTGAACCGTGACGCCTGCGATCTCGACGGGGATATCCGTGCCCGCCTCGTGGATCCGGCCGCGCGCGGTGCGCGCGGTGACGCTGCGGCCGTAGAGGGGAAACGCGAGCTCCCGCGCCTCATCCACATCGCGCACGGGACCGTCGGCGATGACGCCGAGGACGCCCCGGATCCGCGCCGCGCGCGAGAGGATTCCGCCCCAGCAGGCCGCATCGAGCCCGGTGCGCTGCTCGATCACGATCAGCTCGCCGGGCGCCGACGCCTCGATCGCGGCCGACCCGAGATGCCGCGGGGCAGCGCGCGAGTCCGGGGCCGGGCCGGCGACGAGCTTGACGGTGTGCACGCGTCCGCAGATCCGGGCGGGAGCGCCGACCGGGGCGAGCCCCGTCACGCACCCGGCCATCGAGAGCGCATCGAGCGCATCCGACAGCACGCAGCTGTCGAGGAGCGCGAGCCGGCGCAGCACGGGGGTCTCATCGTTCGGGGACACGGCGGCCGCGGCTCGCGCTCAGCGCCAGTAGAGGAAGCCGTTCGCCGTTCCGGTCCCTGCCTCGGAGCGATAGCACGGCTGATAGTCCACCACCTCGCCGGTGAGCGCCGTATCGAAGAGGACTCCCGCGGCGGCGATCCAGTTCTTGAGCTCCGAGGAGCCGGACTGCAGATCCCGCTCGTCGAGGCTGCAGAGCGCATCCGCATCGCGCCGCTCGAGCGCCGCGAATATCTTGGCGTCGAGCTGCTCGTCGATCACGAAGTGGCTCATGCCGCCCGAGCCGAGCACCGCGACGCGCCGCTCGCGCTCCCACGAGCGGATGGCCCGGCCGACGAGGCGCCCGAGCTCGAAGCAGCGCCGCGCCGTCGGCTGATTGGGAGGGTAGAAGGTGTTGAGGATGATCGGGACGTTCGGCACGACGCGATCGCGCATGATCTGCCGGTAGATGAATCCAAACGCGTGCGGCATGCCGCTCGACCAGTGGCCCGGATGAACGGGCAGGCGCTGCGAGGTGGCCACGTCGAAGCCCGACGCCGTCGCGCACTCGATGAGGTGCAGGGCGAGATCGGGCAGCCCCGGATACTCGGTGTACCGGGGCGGGCTGTGCCCCCACTCGGCCTCGTGGATGCCGGGCGGCATGCGCGCCACCTGCTCGGGGGTCGCCGGCTGGTCCCAAAGCGTTGCGCCCCGGAAGACCGTGATGGCGGGCAGGACATCCTCGAGAAACAGCTCGCTCTGGTCATTTCCGAGGATCACCGCCGCGTCGGGCGCCGCGGCCTCGAAGGCATCGGCCATGCGCTCGATCGCCCGCCGACACGCCGCCGCGCGCCTCTCCCGCTCCTCGAGCGAGCACTGGGCGGCGAGGTTCTCGCGCTTGCGCAGCTCGACGAGCTCGTCGAAGTCGTACGTTCCACCGCGGAAGGGGTGATCCTTCTTCTTGCGATCCGCCGGCACCCGGAGCAGCCACTGCTCGGGCGTGCTCGACAGGGTCGGGCCGTGAGAGGTCCACATTCCGAGCACCACGCGAGCCATCGATCGAGCCCTCAGCTCACGGTCCGATCCCAGTAGTCCTCCATCCGCCGGCGCGTGGCCGCATCCGGCAGCACGCCGCGTCCGGCGTGCTGATCATCCACGAGGTGCGCGACCTGAGTGGTGCCGGGGATGGCGCACGTGACGGCGGGATGCGAGACCACGTACTTGAGGAGGAACTGAGCCCAGCTCGTGACGCCGATGTCGCGAGCCCACGGCGGCAGCGGGCTCGCGGAGGCCCGGCTCATGAGGCGCCCGTGGACGAGCGGGAGATTCGCGAGGACCGCGATCTTGCGCTCCATCGCGAGCGGGAAAATGCTCTGCTCCGCATCGCGGTTCGCGATCGAGTAGTCCACTTGGATGAAGTCGAGCGGGTACTGGCGCATCACCTCGACCATGTCCTCGTGCTGGCCGACGCGCGAGGTCGTGACGCCGTAGTAGCGGATCCGCCCGGCGCGCTTCCACTGCCCGAGCAGGGGCATGAGCGTGTCCACCCCGCT
>JASHTK010000185.1 GCA_030040575.1 Gammaproteobacteria bacterium | reverse complement strand
GCCGGGCATCGGGCGCGTCACGCGACCCACGGCACGTACGCGACGCCGAGGAGCGCCGCGTGGGCGTGCCACTGCAGGCCGATGAGAGCGGCGCCGAGCGCCGAGGCCGCCGCGGCGATCGGTACCGCGAGGCCCGTCACCTCGCCGGCAGCCGACGCGGCGAGGTGGCAGCCAGCGCTCACGAGATCGTCGAGCTCGTCCCACAACAGAAGCAAGCGTTCCACGCGAATCACTCTACGGGCGAGGCTCGGGATGGGGCGTGCTCGACTTCTCAGTCGAGCAAGTCCACTGGGGGACGCGGCGCGCGGCGCGCATGTTGCAGCAAGCGGTCGGTCGCCGCTTGCGATGACCCCGCCGGCTGCGTAGGCTGGGCTCCGGCCATCGAGAACCTCTCCATGCAGCGCATCGTCGTCCTCAACCCCAAGGGGGGCTCCGGGAAGACGACCATTGCCGTCAATCTCGCGAGCTACTTCGCCTCGCGCCGGCAAATGCCGGTCTTGATGGATTATGACCCTCAGGGCTCCTCGCTCCGCTGGGTGAAGAAGCGCCAGCCCATCCAGCCGTGGGTCTACGCCATCGCGGCGTTCGAGCAGGACGGCCGCACGACCCGCAGCTTCCAGCTGCGCGTCCCCGAGGGAACGACCCACGTGATCGTCGATACGCCGGCGGCGCTCGACGCGCGCGAGATGCCCGAGATCACCCGCGCGGCGGACAAGATCATCGTGCCGGTCCTGCCGTCGGACATCGACACGCATGCGTGCTCGCGCTGCATCCGGGACCTGCTCCTCGTCGGCAAGGTCCGGCGCGAGGACAACCGCCTCGGCGTCATCGCGAACCGCGTGCGCCGCAATACCTTGAGCTTCCAGGCGCTCATTCGCTTCCTGCACACGCTCGGCATCCCGATCGTCGCGACCATCCGCGATTCGCAGAACTACGCTCGCTCGGCCGAGCTCGGCCTCGGCGTCCACGAGATGAAGGAGCACCTCGCGCGCGAGGACGTGCAGCAGTGGGAACCGCTCATCGCGTGGCTCGAGGAGCCTGCCGGGGGCCGTCCGGTCGCCGCGGGAGACTCGGCGCCCGCGCCACCCGCCGGAGCAGGGGGCGGCTGAGGCCCGCGCGCTACTTCTTCTGCTCGTCCTCCCAGGACTCGCGCACCTGCTCGGCCCAGCTCTTGTAGTTGGACCAGGTGTGCAGATTCTTGGTGATGGCCGCGTGGCGTGCCCGGGCCCGCTGCATGCGGTCGAGCCAGTTTCCCTGAGGGTCCTGGGCACTCGCCGGCGGGGCGGCCTGCGCGTCCTGCCGCTCTGGCGGGCTGCCTCGCGTCCGGTCGGATGAGCTCATGACGATTCCTCGAAAGCCATGCGGGCAGCGTACGAATTTGTGCGCGCCGGGAGACAGGAACTGGTTCACAGCGGTCGGCCGCGAAACGGCGAGCGAGCGCCCGAGTTGCGCGCGCCGGCGAGCCGATCGCGGAACGCGCGCTCGCCCGGGCAAGCGCCGCATGACATAACAGGCTCGCGCGCCCGCGCGGCTTATGTCAGGCGACCAGGCGATAGCACGGGCGGTAGGCGGCGCCCGGCAGTCGCATGCGCCGCTGCGCGACGAACGCGCCGAGCAGATCATCGAGCAGCCGCATCACCGCGGGATCCCCCGCGAGCTCGAACGGTCCGTAGCGCTCGATCGCGTGGATGCCCGACTCCTTCACGTTGCCCGTGACGACGCCCGAGAAGGCGCGCCGCAGGTTCGCCGCGAGCAGATGCGGGGGCTGCGCGCGCTTCAGCTCGAGCGCGCGCATCGACTCGTGCGTCACCTCGAAGTGCCTCTGCAGCTCAAGGTCGACCGACAGGAGCCAGTTGAAGTTGTAGGAGTCGTTGTGCCGCCTGCGAAACTCGCGCACGGCGTCCATGCCGCGCACCATGTGGCGCGCGACCTCCGCCGGATCGTCGATGACGAGGGCGACGCGCTCGAGCGCGCGGGCGCCGAGCGTGCTCGAGATGAACTGGTTGATCTGCTCGAAGTACGCCGCGCTCGAGCGCGGCCCGGTGAGCACGACCGGGAACGGCTGCTCGCGGTTCGCCGGGTCGAGCAGGATGCCGGCGAGATACAGGATCTCCTCGGCCGTCCCGGCCCCGCCCGGCAGCACGACGATCCCGTGCGCGAGGCGCACGAAGGCCTCGAGGCGCTTCTCGATGTCCGGCATGATCACGAGCTGGTTCACGATCGGGTTCGGCGGCTCGGCGGCGATGATGCCCGGCTCGGTGAGCCCGATGTAGCGGCCGTGGGCGATGCGCTGCTTGGCATGCCCGATCGTCGCGCCCTTCATCGGACCTTTCATCGCGCCGGGCCCGCACCCGGTGCAGACATCGAGGCCGCGCAGCCCGAGCTCGTAGCCGACCTTCTTCGAGTACTGGTACTCCCCCTCCGCGATCGAGTGCCCGCCCCAGCAAACGACCAGGTTCGGGCGCGCCTTGGAATCGAGCGCCCGCGCGTTGCGCAGAATGTGGAAGACCGCGTTGGTGATCGCGGCGGAGTCGGTGAGGTCAAAGCGCCCGCGGTCCACGATCTCGTTCGCGGTGTAGATCACATCGCGCAGCACCGCGAACAGGTGCTCCTTGATGCCGCGGATCATCTCGCCGTCCACGAACGCGGCGGCCGGGGCGTTGCGCATCTGCAGCTTGATGCCCCAGGCCTGGCGCAGGACCTCGATCTGAAAATCGCTGTAGCGGTCGAAGATCTCCTTGGCGTTGTCGGTGTCCGCTCCGGTGCTGAGCACCGCGAGCGCGCACTTGCGAAAGAGCGTGTAGAGCCCGCCCTGGCTGGAATCGAGGAGCTTGCCGATCTCCGCTTGCGAGAGGTTCTCGAGGCTGCCGCGCGGCCCGACGCGCGCATCCACGAACTCCGGAATGACGATGGTGCTCTCCACGAACTTCCGATTGTAATCGTCCCCGCGGCGCGGGGAGGGATCGTCAGGGCAGGATGTCGATCGGCGTGCGGTTCCCGGTCATGAGCCAGATCTCCAGCATGTCCGAGTCGGACACCGCGATGCACCCGTCCGTCCAGTCGTACTTCTCGTAGTACTCGGGCGGGCGGCTGAGCTCGTTCGGCAGCCCATGGATCATGATCGAGCCGCCGGCATTCCACCCGTGGTGGCGCGCGCGCGCGACGTCGGCCTGGTTCGGGTAGGAGACCTGGATCGAGAGGAAGTAGTCGCTCCGCGGGTTGCGGCGCGTGAGGTAGTAGCGGCCCTCGGGCGTGCGAAAGTCGCCCGACCGCTCCTTCTGGCCGACCGGATTCAAGCCGAGGGCGATGCGGTAGGAGCGCAGCACCGTGCTGCCGCGCAT
>JASHTK010000184.1 GCA_030040575.1 Gammaproteobacteria bacterium | reverse complement strand
TGAACGGCGACGATGGCGAGGTGACGCGCCCCGGGCGACGGCTGCACCAGCCAGGCTTTCAACTGCGCGAGATCCTCCGGCCGATCGAGGAATCGGACCTGAGGAATCGGGCCCGTCGCGGCAGCGACCCCGAGCAGGGCGGTGACCGCCGTATCGCCGGGTCCCGCCAACACTCCGGAGCCTGCGGTTCCATAGGTGCCCTTCGCCGCTCGCCGCAGGCGAGCGAGCCGGCTCTGCTCGAGCTTCGCCGGGTCGGCGGTCTCGCGTAGCGCCGCCGAGAGCGTCCCGGTCGGATCGATGACGGCGACTTCGCCGGCGACGCGAAAGTCCCTCGGGACGATGATTCTCGGCACCGCGAACATGAACGCCGCGACCAGCGCCGGCGTGACGAGCGAGCCGATGATGAAGCCGCGAGTGGCGACCGTCGCGAAGAACTCGCGGGAGGCGATGAAGAGCATCTTACTCATCGAGACCCCGGCGCCCCGTCCGCCGCCACGCCGTCTGCGCCGTCTGCGCCGGAGACGATGCGCACGAAGATCTCCTCGAGCGTCGGGCGCGCGAGCTCGATCCGGCTGCAGGGCACGAGCGATGCGGCGCGCGCCAGCGCCTGCGCCGGGTCCGTTCCGGCCGCGAGCCGGATCTCGAGCCCCGTCTCACTCGGCGTGATCTGCTCGACGTGAGGGAGCCTGCGCAGCGGCGACACGTCGGCGTTCGGGTCGAGCGGCTGCAGCCGGATCGTGCGCGGATCGTAGCGGCTGCGGATCGAGGCAATGGGGTCATCGAGGACCTTGCGGCCGCGATGGATCATCACGATGTGGTCGCAGAGCTCCTCCGCATGCGCCATGACGTGGGTCGAGAAGACGATGGTGGCGCCGCGATCGTGCTCCGCCGTGATGAGCGCGCGCAGCTGCAGCGTGCTCACCGGATCGAGGCCGGTGAAGGGCTCATCGAGGATGAGCAGGTCGGGATCGTGGATCACTGCGGCGAGGAACTGGAGCTTCTGCTGGGTGCCCTTGGAGAGCTCCTCGCAGCGCTTGTCCGCGTACTCCTCGAGCCCGAGCCGCTCGAGGCGGTACTGCACGCGCTCGGCGATGACCGAGAGCGGAACACCCTTCAGCCGGCCCATGTACTCGAGGAACGCGCCCGCGCGCATCCTGCGATAAAGGCCGCGCTCCTCGGGCAGGTAGCCGGTCCGATCCTTGGCCACGGGCGCGGCGCGCTCCCCCAGCACGGACACGCTGCCCGAGTCCGGCTGCAGGATCGACATGATCATGCGGATCGCCGTCGTCTTGCCGGCCCCGTTCGGTCCGATGAGCCCGTAGAGCCGGCCGCGAGGCACTTCGAGATCGAGATCGGTGACGGCCTGCGTCGCGCCAAAGGTCTTCGTCACGCCTCGCAGCAGGATCGCAGGCGTCTGCGACGCGGCTCGCTCGACCGCCGCCCGGTCCGGGGCCTTGCCGCCCGGCTCCTCGACCCGCTCAGCCACGCGGCCTCTCCCCCCACGATGCGGCCTGCGCTGCATGTTAGTTCACCGGCATCCGCGATGCCATGGACGGGCAGGAGCGGGCCCGGCGGTGCGGGGCGTTGAGTCGAATGCCCAGAGTGTGCGACGCTCCCGAGCCTCGACCGATCCAGTCGAGCCGGGAGAGAGAAGATGAGTTCAGGCCTGTCCGCGGCCCGTCTGGGCCGCTTGCATCGCGCGATGGCGGCGTACGTCGAATCCGGCGATCTGCCGGGCGTCGTGACGCTCGTGAGCCGGCGCGGCGAAGTGCACGTCGATGCGATCGGTGCGAAGGCCCTCGGCGGGAGCGAGCCCATCGGCCGCGACACGATCTTTCGCATCGCCTCGATGACCAAGCCCATCACGGCGGTCGCGACCCTGATTCTGGTGGAGGAGTGCAGGTTGAGGCTCGACGAGCCGGTCGACCGGCTCCTGCCCGAGCTCGCGGCCCGCAAGGTGCTCAAGCGAATCGACGGGCCGATCGGCGAGACGGTCCCGGCGCGGCGCCCGCTCACCGTGCGTGACCTCCTCACCTTCCGCATGGGATTCGGCATGCTGCTCGACCCGAGCGCTGCCCCCCCGATCCAGCGGGCGATCGTCGATGCTCAGATCCAGTCGCTCAATCCGCCGCCGCCTTTGACGCCCGATGAGTGGATGCAGCGCCTCGGGTCCCTGCCGCTCATGTACCAGCCCGGCGAGCGCTGGCTGTACCACACGGGCTCGGACGTGCTCGGGGTGCTCATCGCGCGCGCCTCGGGCCGCCCGTTCGAGGCCTTCCTGAAGGAGCGCATCTTCGGTCCGCTCGGGATGCAGGACACGGGCTTCAGCGTGCCGAGCGCCAAGCTCGGCCGGCTCGCCGCGTGCTACGGCATCCATCCCGAGACGCGAGCGCTCGAGCTGATCGATGATCCCGCGCGCAGCGCCTGGGCTCATTCGCCCGTGTTCCCGGCCGGCGGCGGCGGCCTCGTCTCGACGATCGACGACTACCATGCGTTCGGACGGATGCTGCTCGAGGGGGGCCGATGCAGCCGCGAGCGCATTCTCTCGCGCCATACCGTCGAGGCGATGACCACCAACCAGCTGACCGAGGATCAGCGCGCCACGGCGACCTTCTTTCCGGGCTACTTCGACAGC
>JASHTK010000183.1 GCA_030040575.1 Gammaproteobacteria bacterium | reverse complement strand
GAGCGGCGGGTGGCGAAGCCCTACTGGCCCGAGCGCCTCGAGGTGCTCGAGTGCCTGCCGCGGACCCCGTCCGGAAAGATCCAGAAGTTCCGCCTGCGCGAGCGCGCCCGTGCGCTCGTCTCGGCCGGCGCGGAGTGAGCATGACCGACAGCGAGTACGCCGCCCTCGGCGCGCAGATCGAGCAGTACATCCGCGGGCCGGCGGAGCGGTGGGCCGAGCGCATCGAGCGCGAGCACGCGGTCGCCCCCGAGCTGTGGGACGAGCTGCGCGAGCGGGGGTACTTGAGCCTTGCCGCGCCCGTCGCGCTCGGCGGGCGCGGCCTGTCCTTCACCCGCTACTTGGGCCTCATGGAGCTCTTCGCGATGTCGCACGCCGCGATCCGCATGATCGTGCACGTCGTGAACGGCACCTGGCGCGCGCTCGACCGGTACGCGACCGCCGACCAGCGCCGCCGCTTCGTCGTTCCCTCGGTGAGCGGCCGGTTGAAGATCGCCTTCGCGCTCACCGAGCCCGGCGCCGGGACCGGGGCGGACCTGCGCTCGAGCGTCGTGCGCGAGGGCGAGACGTACTTGCTCTCCGGCGAGAAGCACATGATCACCTTCGGCTCGATCTGCGATTACTGGCTGCTCTTCGCGCGGGTCGCCGGCTCGATCGGCGCCGCCGGCACGGTCGCCTTGCTCGTGCCGCGCGACGTGGCGAACGCGCGCGTCGAGCGGATGCCGGAATCGATGGGCGTGCGGGGTAGCGATCACGCGCGCATGCGCTTCGATCGCTCGCCGGTTCCGCTCGCCAACCGACTCGGCGAGGAGGGACAGGGCCTCGATGTGGCGCTCGGCGGCTTCCTCGCGCCGAGCCGGATCTCGGTCGGCATGAGCTGCGTTGGACTTGCGCGGCGCGCGTTCGAGCTCGCGGTCGATCGCGCCCGCCATCGCGAGACCTTCGGCAAGCCGCTCTACCGCAGGCAGGCGATCGCCTTCATGATCGCGGAGATGGCGACGGACATCGAGGCCGCGCGCCGCCTCGTCCTGCACGCCGCGGTCGAGTGGGAGAGCGGCAGCCGCGAGGCGCAGAAGCTCTCCTCGATGGCGAAGCTCTACGCGACCTCCATGCTGCAGCGGGTGACCGACCAGGCGCTGCAGATCCACGGCGGGATCGGCTACTGGGAGCCCCATCCGATCGAGCGGGTCTACCGCGACGCGCGCGCCCAGCGCTTCGAGGAAGGCACCAACGAGATCCAGAAGACCGTGATCGCGCGCGAGGTGCTGCGCGAGATCTCCGGCCACGAGGCCGCCGACGCCTGAGGCGCCGCACCGAGGCACGAGGCGAGGTATCGACGCATGACATTCACCGATCAGATCGCCTTGATCACCGGGGGCACCCGCGGAATCGGCAGGGCGCTCGCGCTCACGCTCGCGCGCGGGGGCGCCACCCTCCTCCTCAATTACAAGCAGAAGGAGGAGACCGCGCGCGCCGCGGTCGCGCAGATCGAGGCGCTCGGCGCGCGCGCGGTCGCGCTCAAGGCGGACCTCGAGGACCCGGAGCAGATCGATTCGATGTTCAAGGAGATCGAGAGCCGGTATGGGCGGCTCGACTTCTTCGTCTCGAACGCCGCGGCGAGCGCCTTCAAGCGCATCCTCGACCTCAACGCCCGCAACCTCGACCGCACTTTCGCGCTCAACGTGCGCGCCTTCGTGCTCGGGGCGGTCCGCGCCGTCCCCCTCATGAAGCGGGGAGGCCGCATCGTCGCCCTCTCGAGCTATGGCAGCATCCGAGCCTATCCGACTTACGCCAATCTCGGCTCCGCCAAGGCCGCGATCGAGGCCTGGGTGCGCTACATGGCGATCGAGTTCGCGCCCTACGGCATCAACGTCAACGCCGTGAACGGCGGCATCATCGAGACCGACTCCTCGGCGTTCTTCTACAAGGTGCCCGGCATGCCCTCCCTCGAGGGGGTGCTCGCGAAGGTGCCGAAGCGCCGCCAGGGAACCGCACAGGAGGTCGCCGACGCCGTCGCGTTTCTGCTCGCTCCGGAGTCCGAATACATCACCGGGCAGACTCTCATGGTGGACGGCGGGCTCTCCATCGTGTCGCCACCGTTCCACTCCGACGCCTCCCCGCCGCTCGCCCTTGCGCCGCTTGCCTCGCCGCCGCGTCCGGACCGTGTTTGAGCACGTCCTGCGCGCCGGCCGGATCGGCGGCCTCGAGCTGCCGAGCCGGATCATCGTGGGCTCGATGCATCTTGGCCTCGAGTCGCAGCCGGGCGGCGAGGCACTCGCCGCGTTCTACGCCGAGCGGGCGCGTGGCGGCACGGCGCTCATCGTCACCGGCGGCTCGGCGGTGAGCCGGGAGGGCGCCGGCGGACGCCACTACAGCTTCATCAACGAGGCGCAGGAGGAGCCGAAGCTCGAGCGCGTGGTGCGCGCCGTTCACGACGCCGGCGGGCGCATCGCCCTGCAGCTCTTTCACGCCGGACGCTACGGCTCGCCCGAGTACTTCGGGCTCGAGCCGGTCGCGCCCTCGGCGGTCGCGAGCCGCTTCTCCCGCTGCACGCCGCGCGCCATGACGGCCGAGGACATCGCGCGCACCGTCGAGGACTTCGCGACCGGCGCGCGCCGCGCGCGATCTCTCGGCTTCGATGCCGTGGAGATCATGGGCTCGGAGGGCTACCTGCTCAATCAGTTCCTCTCGCCGCTCACGAACCGGCGCGACGACGAGTGGGGCGGGGACTTCGAGCGCCGCGGGCGCTTCCCGCTCGCCGTCCTCGGCGCCGTTCGCGCCGCGGCGGGCGGCGGGTATCCCATCCTCTACCGGCTGTCCGGCACGGACCTGATGCCCGGCAGCACCTCCGAGGAGGAGACGCTCGAGTTCGCGCGCGAGCTCGCGCGTCGCGGCGCGGATGCCCTCGAGCTCGGCGTCGGCTGGCACGAGTCCTCCGTGCCGACCGTGCAGCTCACCGTCGAGCCCGGCGCGTGGGTGGGTCACGCCGAGCGGATCAAGCGCGCCGTCGATGCGCTGCCGGCCGCAGCGGTGCCCGTCATCGCGAGCACCCGCATCGGCACGCTCGAGCTCGCCGAGCGCGTGCTCGCCGCCGGCAGCGCCGACTTCATCTCCCTCGCCCGTCCGTTCCTCGCGGATCCCGCGATCCTCGTGAAGGCGCGCGCGGGCGAGGCCGAGCGCATCAATCCGTGCATCGCGTGCAACCAGGCCTGCATCGACCGCTCGCTGCGCGACCTCGAGGTCTCCTGCATGGTCAATCCGCGCGCCGGCCGCGAGTGGGAGTGGGGCGAGGAGGAAGGGCGCGAGCGGCCGTCCGGCGAGCGGGAGCGGCGCAGAGTGGCGGGCGCCGGCCGCGGGTCGTTCGCGGTGATCGGCGGCGGCCCTGCGGGGCTCGAGGCCGCGCGCGTGCTCGCGGTGGCTGGAGCGCACGTCGTGCTGTACGAGGCCGGGCGCGAGCTCGGCGGCCAGTTTCGGCTCGCGAGCCGCGTGCCGGGCAAGGAGGACTTCGCCCGCACCATCGCGCACTTCGAGCGCGAGCTGCGTCTCCTCGGAGTCGAGGTGCGCCTGGAACGCCGGATCGACTCGGGCTCGATCGCCGAGCTCGACCCCTGCGATGGTGTCATCGTCGCGAGCGGCGTCGTGCCGCGGCGGATCGATCTGCCCGGCGCGGAGCTGCCGATCGTGCGCGCGTATCCCGATGCCCTCCTCAACCCCGGCGCGGGCAGCGGACGGATCGCGATCATCGGCGCCGGCGGGATCGGAGTGGACCTCGCCCACTTCTACTCGCGCCAGGGCCGGCCGGTCACGCTGATGTGCCGCGGCAGCGCCGTCGGCGAGCACATCGGCCGCTCCACCCGCTGGGTGATGCTCCGCGAGCTGCGCGAGCGCGAGGTCGAGATGCTCACCGGCGTCGCATACGGACGGATCGCCCGCGAAGGCGTCTGGATCCGCGATCGCGCAGGAGACACGCGGCTCATCGAAGCGCAGGCGGTCGTGATCGCCGCGGGGCAGGAACGAGAGGATTCCGTGAGCGCGCTGCTCGAGAGCCGCGGCCGCCCGTACCGCATCGTGGGCGGCGCCCGGGACACGCGCGAGCTCGATGCCGTGCGAGCCTTCCGCGAGGGGGCCTCAGCGGCTCGTGCTCTCATCCACTAGGACATCTGACCTGCGACGTGCAGCACGCCGGCGGCCGGGCCGGCGCCTCACCGGCCCGGCCGCCCCTCGCACCCGCCCGATCGCGCGCTCGATCGGGCGCCGAACGCCGTAAAGTCGACTCAGGCCGCGCCGCCAGCGGCCGTGCCCGACACCGCCGCCTTGCGGCCATCCTCATTGGGACGCCCCGCGAGGCCGTGGCCGATGACCTCGATCGCCGAGGTGATGGCCGCGAGAATCGCCGTCGCGAGGCCGATATAGCCGCCGATACGCTCCAAGGCATGTACGCCGCCGCCCCAGCCGCCGATGGCGAACGCGAGCAGCGACAGCCACAGGCCGAGCAGGAACAGCCAGCGCTGCACGCCTGCCTTGAACGCGCCGAACCACACCCAGCAGAAGAAGACCGCCCACACGAAGTCGAACCAGCCGCCGTAAGTGGACGGCACGGCGCCCGGCGGGATGGGGATCGCATGGCTCACGTACGACGCCCAGGTGAGTCCGGCTCCCCCGAAGAAGATGACGGAGTCGAGCGTGCGACCGTGCACGAAGGCGAGGATCCCCATGATGGCGAGCAACACCCCGAGCGGCGCCAACGTGCCAGGCCCGGCCGCGTACATTCTGTCGTACCAGCCGGCCGCCGGCATCATGACCATCCATAGGGCGAGTGCCCAACACATGTAGCCGATCGTCGCAGTGGAAACCGATTTGTTGTTCATCGCTGCCGTCCCCCTCACTCGTGTTGCAGATGTTGCAGATGCTGTGTTTCGCCGATGCTCAAAATCCGCACCTCGCGCCCGAGAACATCGACCTCGCTGATCGAGGCCGGCTGCGGCGCAAGTCGCGCGTAGGCCGCGATCGGCTGATCGAGCAGCTGCAGCAGCAGGGCGCGGATGCCGCTGTCGTGCGCGACGAGGACCACGGTGTCCGTCGTGTGGCGCTCGAGAACCTTGCGCAGCGCATCGGCCGTGCGGGCGACGAGGTCCTGCAGCGACTCGCCCCGCGGAAAGCGCACGAGCTGCGGAGCGGCCCTCCACAGGTCGAAGAGCTCGGGCCATTCGCGGCGGACTTCGGCGTGCGTCCGCCACTGCCACTCCCCGTAGTCGAGGTCGATGAGCTCGTGCAGCACGAGGGCCTCGACGGCCACGGCCGCGGCGATCTCGCGGCCGGTCCGGACGCAGCGCTGCAGGGGGCTCGTGTAAACGACCGCGGGGCGCCAGCGGGCGGCCACGCAGCGGGCGGCCGCGACGGCTTGCCGCAGGCCTTCCTCCGTCAGCGGCACATCCGTGCGACCGCGGAATCGCTCGGGGTCGATGCCCTCGACGTGTCCATGCCGCACGAGAATGAGTTTTGCCATGGCGGGTGAGCCGTGACTTCCGGTGTGCCGCTCGGAGCCTACAGCGGAATCTGACGATCGCCTTGCAAGGGCGTTCCCTCCGGCCGGGCTTGCCCGCAGCTCCAGAGCTCGACCTCCTGAAGCGTCGCGAGCCCCTGCCGCATGAGCGGGCGAATGCTCTCGAGAAATGCGCGCACGGGCTCGGCTCGGTCGACCACTTCGACGATCACCGGCAGACTCTCTGCGGTGAGCAAGGTCAGCAGTCTCGCGTGATGCCGGCGCCGGCCGAAGTCGAGTCCCCGCGGACCGCGCAGCACGGCGAGGGCTTGCGGCCTCATCTCGCGCGCCTTGCGGAAGACGACCTCGTAGAGCGGTCGCCCGCTCACCTGCTCGTCCTCGTCCACGTAGAGCCGCAGCAGCACGGCGTGATTGGCCGGGTCCATCGACCTACTCCGCGCCTGCGGAAGCTCGTGACGGCGTGCGATGCGCGCGCACTCGGCGGGAGAGGCGACGTGCGTGAGGCACGCCGGAGCCGAAAGAGCTTGCGTCCTTCTCGAGCATGACATACCCCGGCCCGCGGCGGGCGAAGCCCTACCGTGGGCGCAGCAGACACACACGATAGGAGTCATTAGCTCTACGGCACTTCGCGGGGGACTCCATCCCCGTTGCGTCAACAAGCTTACGGAAGCGCCGCAAATCCGTCAACCTCCCCTCGCCTTCAAACAGCGGCGAGCGAGCGGCCTCGTCGCTTCTCAAATAACGTGCGCGTGCCGAGCGATCGCGGCCCCGCGGCATCCTGCTCGGCGAGTCAGGCCTGATGCGGGTAAAATTCGCTGCCATGACCCGGAAGCGGGACGAGCGGCTGCACCGGAGCGCCTCGAATGCCTCGAGCGCGCGGCTGGGGCCCGCTCGAGCTCATCGGGCATGATCCAGGACACCCATCACGTGCAAAAGGCCGACCTATGAGCGCTCACATCCGCGCGATCCGCGCGCTCGAGATCCTCGATTCACGCGGCACGCCGACCCTGCGTGTTTTCGTATCCCTCGACGACGGCACCCTCGGCACGTCCTCGGTGCCCTCCGGAGCCTCCACGGGCGAGAACGAGGCGGTGGAGTTGCGCGACGGCGATGCGAAGCGCTACGGCGGCAAGGGGGTGCGCAAGGCGATCGCGCACGTCAACGAGACGATTGCTCCGCGCCTCGTCGGACTCGATCCGACCGAGCAGTCGAGGATCGACCGGCTGATGATCGAGCTCGATGCAACGGCGAACAAGGCGAAGCTCGGGGCCAATGCGATGCTCGGCGTCTCGCAGGCCGTCGCTCGCGCGGCCGCGCAGGCCTGCCGGTTGCCGCTCTATCAGTATCTCGGCGGCGCGGGCGCGCGGCGCCTGCCCGTGCCCCAGATGAACGTGCTCAACGGCGGCAAGCACGCGGACTCGAGCCTCGACTTCCAGGAGTTCATGCTGATGCCCGTCGGCGCGCCGAACTTCGCGGAGGCGTTGCGCTACGGCTCGGAGACCTTTCAGGCGCTGAAGCGCCTGCTGCACGAGCGGGGCCTCAGCACGTTGGTCGGCGACGAGGGCGGCTTTGCACCGGCGCTCGCGAGCAACGAGGAGGCCTGCCAGCTCATCGTCACCGCGATCGAGCGCGCCGGATACCGGCCCGGCGAGCAAATCGCGATCGCGCTCGATCCGGCCGCGACCTCGTTCTTTGAGAAGGACCGCTACCGGCTCACCCGCAGCCGCCAGGGCGAGAAGACGTCCGATCAGATGATCGAGCTCTACCGCAAGTGGGTGGACACCTACCCCATCGTATCGCTCGAGGATGGCCTCGCGGAGAACGACTGGAAGGGTTTCCAGGCGCTCACCGCTGAGCTCGGCGGGCGCATCCAGATCGTGGGCGACGACAATCTCGTCACGAACCCGATCTACATCCGCCGGGGAATCGAGGAGAAAACCTGCAACGCCGCGCTGATCAAGCTCAATCAGATCGGCACGGTGAGCGAGACCATCGACGCCATTCAGCTCTGCCGCAAGGCGGGCTGGCGCTATGTCATCTCGCACCGCTCGGGCGAGACGGAGGATGCCTTCATGGCGGACTTCGCCGTCGCGATGAGCGGGGGGCAGATCAAGACCGGCTCGCTCTGCCGCTCCGAGCGCATCGCGAAGTACAACCGCCTCCTCGAGATCGAAGCCGAGCTCGGGCCCGCCGCGCTCTTCGGCGCCTGAGGCCCGTGACGGCGGCGACCGCTCGCCGCACGAGCCGGATCGCGCTCCGGTTCGTCCTGATGGTCGGGGTGCTGAGCTTCTTCGCCGACTCGACGTACGAGGGATCGCGGAGCATTCTCGGGCCCTACCTCGGCTCCCTCGGTGCGAGCGCGACGGCGATCGGCGTCGTGACGGGGCTCGGAGAGCTCGCGGGGTATGGCCTGCGGCTCCTCTCCGGTCGCTGGGCGGACAGCACGAGGCAGTACTGGTCGATCACCCTCTTCGGCTACGTCGTGCAGATGCTCGCGGTGCCTGCGCTCGCGCTCACGAACGGCTGGCCGAGCGCGGCGGCGCTCATCGTGCTCGAGCGAGCCGGCAAGGCGACGCGCAACCCGCCCCGGGACGCGATGCTCTCCCATGCCGGGCATCAAATCGGCGGATACGGCTGGGCATTCGGCCTCCACGAGGGGCTCGACCAGCTCGGCGCGCTCACCGGACCGCTCGTCGTGGCCGCCGTGCTCGCCCGTCGCGGGGATTATCATCGGGCCTTCGCGGTGCTCCTCATTCCCGCGCTCATCAATCTCTCGCTCGTCCTCATCACGCGTCGCCTGTACCCGCGCCCGCAGGATCTCGAGCCTGCCGGCGCGCGCGTTGGAGACGGACGTCTACCGCGGCTTTACTGGGTATACCTCGCCGGCGCGGCACTCGTCGCGGCGGGCTTTGCCGACTATCCACTCGTCGCCTACCACTGGAGTCATCGGCACATCGTGCCCGGTGAATGGATTCCGGTCTTCTATTCGGTCGCGATGGCCGTGAGCGGCACGGGCTCGCTCGTCCTCGGCCGCCTGTTTGACCGCTACGGATTCCGCGCGCTCATCGCGCTCACGGTGGTCGCGGCCGCCTTTGCGCCTCTCGTGTTCCTCGGCAGTTTCTGGACCGCGCTCGCCGGCGCGGCAGTCTGGGGGCTCGGTGTGGGTGCCCACGAATCCATCATCCCCGCGGCCGTCGCGCCACTCGTGACGCCGGACCGGCGCGCCTCGGCCTTCGGGCTGTTCACGGCCGGCTACGGGGCCTGCTGGTTCCTCGGCAGCGCGGCGATCGGGATGCTCTACGACCGGTCGCTGTCGGCGGCGATCGCTTTCTGCGTCGCGACCCAGCTTGCCGCAGTGCCGATCTTTGTGTGGGTCGGCCGCCGGCACCCGACCGCTCGAGCGGCACACCGTGCTGCGTGATGTGCCCTCAGCTCAGCGCCTTCCTCAACAGCGCGACGATCCTCGCCTCCTCCGAGGCGGTGAGCTCCTGGATCGCGAAGACCGTCGGCCACATCGAGCCCTCGTCGAGGTTCGCCTTGTCGCTGAAGCCAAGCGTCGCGTACCTCGTCTTGAACTTGTGCGCGCTCTGGAGGTAGCAGACGACTTGGCCGTCCTTGGCATACGCAGGCATCCCGTACCAGGTCTTCGGCGAGAGCGTTGGCGCGTGCGCCGTGATGATCGCATGGAGCCGCTCGCCGATCGCGCGATCCGCGGGCGGCAGCGCGGCGATCTTTGCCAGAACGGCGCTTTCCCCGTCCGCCGCATCCGTGCGGCGACCGCGGCGCGCTTCGGACTTCAGCTCCTCGATCCGCTCCTTCATCGCGGATCGTTCCTCCGCAGTGAATCCCTTCGCCCCCTTGCCGCTCGCCCCACCGCTCGCGTGGGCCTTCTGCGTGATCTTCTTTGCAGGCTTCATGGTGCTTTCCTCGCAGCCGCGCCCTCAAACGCCGCCCGATCGGATTCACCGCGCATCGCAGCGAGAAAACCTGAGCCTATCCGTCGCCGACGTGCGCGGCTACGTCGCGCCCGGCGCTCTGGTCTTCAGCTGCGAGACGTCCCGCACGGCGCCGCGAGCGGCACTCGTGGTGAGTGCGGCGTACGCCTGCAAGGCGGTCGACACGCGCCGCGGGCGTGGCTGCGCAGGATGCCAGGCGTCGGCGCCTCGCGAGACCATGGCCGCGCGCCGGCGCTCGAGCTCCGCGCCGCTCACCGCGAGCGTGATGGCGCGGGCCGGAATGTCGATCGCAATGGTGTCGCCCTCCTCTACCAGGGCGATGGCGCCACCCTCGGCTGCCTCCGGCGACACGTGACACAGAGACAATCCGGAGGTCCCGCCGGAGAAGCGGCCATCGGTGATGAGCGCGCAGGCCTTGCCGAGCCCCTTCGCCTTGAGGTAGCTCGTCGGATAGAGCATCTCCTGCATGCCCGGGCCGCCGCGCGGACCTTCGTAGCGGATGACCACCACATCTCCGGGACGGATCCGGCCGCCGAGAATCGCCTCGACCGCTGCCTCCTGGCTCTCGCAGATCCGCGCGCGGCCCGAGAACCTGAGCAGCGAGGAGTCGACCCCGGCCGTCTTCACGATGCATCCGTCCTCCGCAAGGTTCCCGTAGAGCACCGCGAGCCCGCCGTCGGCGCTGTACGGGTGCTCTGCGCTGCGGATGACGCCCGCGCGGCGGTCGAGATCGAGTGAGGCGTAGCGCTTCGACTGGCTGAACGGCTGCACGGTCCGCACGCCGCCCGGCGCGGCCCGGTAGAACTCGTTGATGGAAGCATCCGGCTCGCGCCGAACGTCCCACTGCGCGAGCGCCTCCGCAAGCGAGCCGGAGTGAACGGTGTGGACCTTTCCGTCGATGAGGCCGACTCGCTCGAGCTCGCCGACGATGGCCATGACCCCGCCCGCTCGGTGCACGTCCTCGAGGTGCACGTCCGGGCGTGAGGGGGCGACCTTGCAGAGATTCGGGACGCGGCGGGACAGCCGATCGATGTCCCGCAAGGTGAAGTCCACCTCCGCCGCGTGAGCGGCGGCGAGCAGGTGCAGGATCGTGTTGGTGGAGCCGCCCATCGCGATATCGAGCGCCATCGCGTTCTCGAAGGCCTCGAAGGTCGCGATCGAGCGGGGCAGAACGCTGTCGTCGCCCCCCTCGTAGTGCCGCCGAGTGATCTCGGTGACGAGCGATCCGGCGCGCCGCATCAGCCGCTCGCGGTCCGCATGCGTCGCGAGGACGGTGCCGTTGCCGGGAAGGGCGAGCCCGAGCGCCTCGGTCAGGCAGTTCATCGAGTTCGCCGTGAACATCCCGGAGCAGGACCCGCAGGTGGGGCATGCCGACCGCTCGATCTCGGCGAGCTCGTTGTCCGAGACGCTCGAGTCCGCCGCTGCGACCATGGCGTCGATGAGGTCGATCGAGCGGACGGCCGGGCCCGAGCGGACCCGGCCTGCCTCCATCGGCCCCCCGGAGACGAACACCGTCGGGACGTTGAGCCGCAGCGCCGCGATCAACATCCCCGGGGTGATCTTGTCGCAGTTGGAGATGCACACCAGGGCATCCGCGCAGTGCGCGTTCACCATGTACTCGACGGAGTCCGCGATGAGATCGCGCGAGGGCAGGCTGTAGAGCATGCCGTCGTGGCCCATCGCGATGCCGTCGTCGACCGCGATCGTGTTGAACTCCCGCCCGACGCCGCCCGCGTCGGCGATCTCCTGGGCGATGAGCCGGCCCACATCCCGCAGGTGCACGTGGCCCGGCACGAATTGCGTGAAGGAATTGGCGACCGCGATGATCGGCTTGCCGAAGTCCTCATCCTGCATGCCGGTCGCACGCCACAGCCCGCGCGCGCCCGCCATGTTGCGGCCATGGGTCGTGGTTCGGGATCGGTAGGGTCTCACGTTAAGCTCTCCGGTCAGGAAGGTGACGCGCCACCGCCGGCCGATGCGAGCGGTACGGTCGCGGCCGCATCGGCCGGCCAGTTCCGCAGCCGCTCGAGGTCGCGCCGGGCGGCACTCGCGGCGCCGGCCACGAGCGCGGGGCCGGCCTCGAATCGCTCGGTACTCTCGCACAGCGCGATGGCGGCGTCGAATCGCGACTCGAGCTCCTCGAGGTACCTCGCTCCCCAGAGGGATAGCGCCTCCCCGTGCGCGGCGAGCCGCCCCTTCAGCGCCTCGAGCATGGTACGGCGGACGCGGCGCCGGGCCAGCCTGACCGCGAGGACCGAGACCCGCGGGAGCCAGCGGGGCCGCTCGTAGCGGGGCAGTCGCGGCACGGCGGCGAGGTCGAACACCGGCCGTCCGCGCGGCCGCGGAAGCTCCTCGGCCGATTCCAGGGCGGCACCGCTGCGCTCGAGCACGCGGACGAGCTCGTCCCGCACGCTCGTCAGCATGCGCGAGACGGCGTGGCCCGCCTCGTCCGCCCGGTGCGCGACCGCGGTCTCCACGCGCTCGCCGATCGAGGCGTCCCCGCGCAGCGCGGCGAGCCAGCAGCGGGCAAGCTCGCCGGCCGCGGCGTCCGCTACCGCCGAGGCGAATTCCGTGAGCCGCATGCGGAGATCGAGCAACTCGGACCGGGCCCGCTCGAAGTCGGCGCGGACCTGGCCGATGCTCTGGCGCCGCGACGCGGAGTGCTCGGCGGACGCGGAGCCGGCCCTCGGCGCGAGGCGCGCGGCGAGCACGGCCATCACCGACCCCCGCAGTGCCGCGATCTTGCGCTTGAGCACTCGAGCCGCCTGCTCGTGGTGGTTCGCGAGGCGCGGCGCGAGCTCGCGCTCGAACCACTCGGCGGCGAGCGCGGTGTGACCGCTCACGCAGCTCACCGCTTGGGGCTTGAGCGGAATCCCGAGCCGCGACTCGAACTGCTCCTGCGCGTACTCGAGCGCCTGGCGCAGATCGGCGCTCGAGAGCCGATCGGCCTTGCTGGCGACGAGAATGAGGTCGCTGCCGCCGTCCACGATCGCCCGCGCGACATCGAGGTCCTCCTGCGTCACGGGCGCACCCGCCTCGACGAGCAGGATGCCGAGATCACACTGTGGCAGATACTCGAGCGTCTGGGCCGCGCCGGCCGTCGCGAGCGACCCGAGCCCGGGGGTGTCCACCAAGCATATTCCGCCGCGCAGCCGCTCCGCGGGAGTCTCGATCAGCAGCTCGAGGATCCGCTTGGCGTTGCCCGGATTGCCCCGCTCCGTCACGTAGGCATCGAGCTGCCCGAGCGGCACCTCGAGCGCCGAGTCGGTTGCGGTCCGCACGCGGGCTCGCGCGGGATCGCCGTGGAGGATGCGAGTCGGCACCGCCGTCACGGGCGTGACGCCGGTCGGAAGGAGCGATCGGCCGAGCCACCAGTTGAGGAGCGAGGACTTGCCCGAGCTCACGCGCCCGAACACTGCGATCTCGAAGCGCGACGACACCGCGCGGGCCACCAGCAGCTCGAGCGCGGCGCGCAGCTCCGTCAAGCCGTGCGCGAAGACGATGCGCTCGAGCTCCTTCAGGAGCTGCAGCTCCTCGCGCGCCGCACCGAGCTCGGCGAGCCGCGCGGCAAGGGTGCCGCCCTCGCCGCGCACCAGGTAGTCCTCCACGCGGCGCAGGAGAGTCGTGAGCTCCGCCGCGAAGCGCTCGGCCGCCGCGGCCGACTCCGGGTCCACCTCGCCGTAGCCGCGCCAGTACTTCGGGCGCAGCTCCTCGACCGCGATGCGAGCGAATTCGATGGAGGTGCGCAGGGACCACAGTCCGCTCGTCGGCACGCGCTCATCGCGCAGCTGCTGCGCGAGCATGAAGCGCCGCAGGGCAAAGCGCAGCTGCGCGAGGTAGTCCGCGAGAACCTTGCGCTGCGCCGGCGTCGCATCCGGGACGACCGTCGTGAAGGCTCGTCCGGCGTCGGCCGGCTCGAGCCGGTCGGCCGCCTCGCTCAGCATCTCATCGATGCTGCGCAGCCGGCTCACCACGTAGCGCTGTTGACTCTCGTTGAACACGGCGGCATCCGGCAGTCAAGCGGGGCCAGGCGTCATCAGCCAACAGGCGGTTCAAGGGGGAGGATGCCATCTCCCGGCACGCCCGAGCATCGTAGAGGCGCGGGGAGAAGCGCGCAAGGCGAGCGGGCACCGCGGCTCTTGCGGTCGGGCGGTGCGCGGCACCGCTGCGTGTCGCTCGGCGAGCCTCCCTCGGCTCTTGCCGACCTCGGCCGCTCCCCGTATATTTCGGGGCGGGAGATGGCATTCCTCCCTTAACCGCCACTGGGGCCGATGATGCCTACCAATTCCGCTCTCGCCACGGCGAGAAGATTGGTGGCGTTCAGCATGACCGAGCTTGAATCAAGCCCGACGGTCCCGCGGCGTCCTCTCGCCAGGGCTGCCGTGCCGTGACGCGCGACATCCTCCTCCAGGTCGCCCAAGTCCTCACCGTTCTCGTTCTCGCTCCTCTCCTTCAGGGCGTGATCCTGCAATGGGAGGAGCGGGTGCAGCGCGCGCAGGGACCGGGGATCCTCCAGCCCTACCGCGACTTGTGGAAGCTCTTCCACAAGCAGCTCGTGGTGCCGGAGACCGCAAGCTTCATCTACTGGATCGCCCCGGTCGTCTCCTTCACCTGCATGCTCACGGTGCCGATCCTGATCCCGGTGCTCACGAACTTCCCCCTGCCGCTCTCCGACATGGGCGACATCCTCGGAGGCGGCCTGATCCTCACGCTCGGGTCGTTCCTCTTGAGCCTCGTCGGGCTCGACTCGGGCAGCGCCTACGGCGGCATCGGCTCCTCGCGCGCCGCGATGCTCGGCATCCTCGCCGAGCCGACCCTGATCCTCGTCTTCGTCGGCATCACGCTCCTCGCCAAGGCGATGTTGCCGTTCGTCGTCAATCACCTGCTCGTCGCGCAGCCGGCCGTCTACTGGAGCGCCGCCCACCTGTTCCTCGTCGCCGCCTTCTTCATCCTGCTGCTGGTGGAGACCGACCGCCTGCCGATCCATTCCAGCACGCACATCGAGGTCTACATGATCGATGAGGCGCGCATCCTCGAGTACTCGGGGCCGCTCCTCGCGCTCGTCAAATGGGCCTCGATGATGAAGCAGTTCATCCTCTACACCATCTTCTGCAACGTCCTGCTGCTGCCCTGGCTGCTCTCCTACCGCGGCCTTGCGCTCGGCGCGCTCGGCGCCGCGGCGGCGCTGTTCGCGAAGTTCCTCCTCGTCGCGCTGGTCGTCGTCTTCATCGAGACCGCGCAGTCGCGGCTGCGCTACTACCGCTACCAGGAGCCGCTCGCCGCCTCCTTCCTGCTCTCGATCCTCGCGATCGTCGCCAATCAGCTCGGGTAGCCATGTTCGCCGCGCACCTGCCGCCCCTTGCCGCATCGCTCTTCA
>JASHTK010000182.1 GCA_030040575.1 Gammaproteobacteria bacterium | reverse complement strand
CCGCGCTGACCGCTTCATGCACGGCCGGATTGAGCGGATCCGGCACGAGCTGCCCCTGCGGAGCCGCCCCCGCGATCGCCTGCGCCGCGCCGAGCAGCATGCGCTCGTCGATGTCGCGGGCGCCGACGCGCAGCGCCCCGGCGAACAAGCCCGGAAAGGCGAGCACGTTGCTGATGCTCTTGCCGTCCACCGCGATGGCGGCGCCGGCCGCGAGCGCGGCGACCGCCTCGATCTCCGGGTCCGGCTGCGAGAGCGCGAGCACGATCTGCTGGTCGCGCACGAGCTGCGGGGAGATGAGACCCCTCGTTCCGGTCGTCGCGACGACGATGCGCGCCCGTGCCATCACCTGCTCGAGTGTCGCGCCCTGCCCGCCCAACTCCGCGAGCCGTCCGACCGCCTCCGGGCGGATGTCGGTGCCGAACAGGCGGTGGATGCCGTGACTGCGGAGCAGGCGCGCGATGCCGAGCCCCGCGGAGCCGAGCCCGATCAGGCCCACATCGGTCTGCCCGAGCGAGATCCCGGTGATCCGGCTCGCGTTGAGGAGCGCGGCAAGCACCGCGACGGCCGTGCCGTGCTGGTCCTCGAGCAGCACAGGCATCTCGAGCTGCGCGCGCAGCTTGCGCTCGATCTCAAAGCAGCGCGGCGAGCTGATGTTGGCGAGGAGGATGGCGCCGAACGACGGGGCGATGGCCCGCACCGTCTCGACGAAGTGCTCGACGGAGGTGCTCTCGATGAGGATCGGCACACCGCTCACGCCGACGAGCGAGGCGAGCAGCGCCGCTCTGCCCTCCATCACGGGCAGGCTTGCCCGCACGCCGACGTGGCCGACGCCCGCGACCGCGGATCCGTCGGAAACGACCGCCACGGCGCGCGATACGTACGTGTACTCGTACGCCGCCCGCGGATCCTTCTGGATCGCGAGGCACACCCGGGCGACGCCGGGCAGGTAGATGTCGCGCAGGGTCTGCTGCGTCGAGATCGCGACCCGGGAGCGCATCTCGATCTTGCCGCCGCGATGGCGCTCGAACACCCGGTCGGACCACCCGACGAAGCGCGCCGCCGGCAGCGCCGACAGCCCTTGCAGTAGCCGCTCCTGCTCGGCCTCCTCGATCTCGAGGGTGAGCTCCCACAGCGTCCGGCCCTGCTCGCGGCGCACGGTCGTCACGTGCTCGAGCACCAGTTGCAGGTCGGCGATGACGTTGAGCACGCTCGCGAGGCTGCCCGGGGTCTGCGCCGTCTCGATCTGCAGGATCTCGGGAATCTTCATGGAGGCACGATGTCCGCTGCCGGATCGGCAGGGACGCCCCGGCGCTCGTCAGCCCGGCGTGAGCATAGCAGGTTGCCGCCGAGAGCCCGCGCCGCGCCCCGATTGCGCGCGAGCCTAGAGCGTCGCGAGCCAGCGCAGCAGCGCCGCGCGCCGTGCCGCGTCGAGCTCCTCGAAGCCGCGCCGCGCGCCGCGCGCCTCGCCGCCGTGCCACAGGATCGCCTCGGCGAGCGATCGGGCGCGACCGTCGTGCAGGAACGTCGGGCTCGACTCGCGCCCCAGCCGGTAGCCAAGACCCCACAGAGGGGCCGTGCGCCACCTGCTCGGCACCTTCAGGCCGAGGGCATTCTCGTCCGCGAGCGCAGGGCCGAGATCGTGCAGCCGCAGATCCGTGTACGGCTCGATCGTGCGGCGAATGAGCGTCCCGTGCTCGCCGCGCAGCTCGACCGGCAAGCTCGGCCGGTGGCAGCCGGCACACCCGAGCTGCGCGAAGAGCGCGCGCTCATCCGCCGCCGGCTCCCCCGGCAGCGGCGGTGCGGCGGGCACCGCAAGCCAGCTCTGAAAATCGACCACCGCCTCGAAGAGCGAATCGGAGACCTCCGGGGAGCCGCCGTTCGGCTGCTCGCGGCAGGCAAGCTCCGCGGCGGTACAGTCATCCGCCGGGATCGCGCCGGAGGTGAGCCCCATCTCCCGAGCGAACGCCCGGGCCGTCTGATCGCGGATCGAGAGCGCCGAGCCCTGCCAGCCGAAGCGGCCGAGCACCCGGACGCCGTGCCGCCAGTGCCACGCCGGTGCGCCGACCGCGGCGCCCGAGGAGCCCGACTCGCCCACGATGGCCGCGGCGGGTACCGCTTCGAGCAGCCCCGCGCCGAAGAGCGCCGGCGCGATCCGCGGCTTGATGATCGTCGCCCGCGCAAGCGGGCCGTAGCCAAGATCGACCAGGCGGTAGCTCGGCACTCTCAGGCTAAAGGGGCTACCGTCCGGGTAGCGGCCGGTGACCTCGCGATAGTGCACGACGACCTCGCCCTCGGGCCGCACGCCGCGGAGCGCGAGGGGGTTGAAGACGCAGCCGTAGACCGGATCGCAGCGGGTGTCCGCGCGCGGATCGGCCGCGGGCTCCTCGAGCTGCACTTCGAGCGCGAACGGCGCGACCCCCGCGCCGTCGGGACCGCGGCCATGCGCTCCCTCGTTGTGGCATTCGTCGCACGAGCTCGCATTGAAGAGCGGCCCGACGCCGTCGCGCCGCTCCGCGTGCGGTGTCCCGGCGGGCACCCACTGCGTGTTGAGCACCTCGTGGCCGAGCTCCGCGCGTGCGCGCTCCTCCAGCGTGAGCGCGCGAAAGAAGGGAGGGTCACGATGGTGGACGAAGCGCTCGATGCCGAAGGGGGCCTGCGCCGCGTGCGTTGCCGAGCCGGCCGCGGGCAGTCCCACTGCCATCACCGCGACGCCGAGGATGCCGCGCACGGCCGCGACCCCTCGAGGCTAGGGAGCAGCGCTCGGCGGCGGAGTCGGCGTGCCGGGCGGCACGCGCGTCAGCGTGAGGCGGACCCGAGTGCTGATCGCGCCGCTCAACTGCAGCACGAGATTGCCGGAGGGCAGCTCGTACACCACGATCTTACGCGGCGGACCACATCCCGGCAGCCCGGCGAAGTCGCGCGACTCGACCATCTGCCCGTTCGCGATCACATCGACCCAGAAGGGCTTGTCGATCGAGATGCGATAAAGGCCGCCCGCCGCGACGTGCAGCCGCGCGAGCCCTGCGTAAGCGCCGTCCGTGATCGACCGCTTCTCCGGGTGCAGCACGAAGCGCACCTCCTGCTGCGGAGCGAGCGCGAGATCGTACAGCCGATCCGGGCGCACGATCGGCGCCGAGCGGCTGTCGCGGCCCGCGACCGTCCGCTCGCCGGCGCCCTGGAACAGGGCGTGCTCGCGTGCGACGTTCCACCGCAAGCCCGTGCAGGAGCCCGTCTCGCCGAATGCGGCCTGCGCCCCGAGCGCAGCGGCCGCACCGAATGGGCCGAGCGCGCCGAGCCCGAGGCTCAACAACGCCGCGGCCCATGGCGAGCCCGCCCGGTCCTCACGCCTCATGCGCTCACCCGTCCGCATCGAGGTATACCAGCATACATACCGGTCGGATTCAATCGAGACGGCTGAGTGGCGCGCTCACCCGAAGAAGAACGGTCCGCCGCCGCCGACGGCGATCGTCGCGAGCCCGAGGATGAGATTCGCGCCGACGAGCAGGCGGATGCGGCGCAGGCTCATCTCGGCCGCCGCCCAATCCGCGGTCGCGACCGCCCTGCGGAAATCCTGCCACGGAGCGATGTAGACGTACACGTAGAGGAACGCCATGACGATCCCGAGCGTCATCATGAGGCGCACGTAGGTCGGCGCCGCCGTGAGGGCGCCGAACTCGACGGGCAACATCGCAAAGCCGCTCGCGAGGAGCGCGAGGAGGCTGAGCCAGACCCAGAGAAAGAAGCGCGCGAGGACGCGGTGCCACAGCGCGAGACGCACCGCCGTCTCGAGCGGCCGCGCGCTCGGCCGCAGCAACACGTGCGCGAAGAACATTCCGCCGACCCAGATGACCGCGCCGAGGACGTGCAAGCCGAGCAAGTAAGGCACGACGCCTCCTTACTGCGCCACGCGGATGCTCGCACGGAGCAACCGCCGCCGCTCGGCGCAGGGGCCGACCAGAATCTCGACCTCGCCCGGCTCGAGCACCGGCTCGAGATCGGCGCCGAGGCAGCCGAGCCCCTCCGCCGGCAGCTCAAATCCGACCGCTCCGCGCTCGCCCGGCTGCAGGCGCACCTTCGCGACGCCTTTGAGCTCGAGCGTCGGCCGCGAGACGCTCGCCGGCTGCGCGTGAATGAAGAGAAAGACGGTCTCCTCGGCGGCTCGGTCCCCCTCGTTTGCGACCTCGACGCGCACCGCGAGCACGCCGCCCGGGCGCAGCGTCTGCGGACTCACGCTCAACGCGGAAAGCGTGAAGCTCCCGTAGGTGAGTCCGTGCCCGAACGGGAACAGCGGCTCGTTCGGCACGTCGAGGTACTTGCTCGTGTAATGGTTGGCGGGATCGGCCGGCCGGCCGGTCGGGCGCTCGCCGTGGAAGATCGGGATCTGTCCCGTCGCGCGCGGCCAGCTCACGGCGGTACGGCCGCTCGGGGAGATGCGGCCCGTCAGCACGTCGGCGACGGCATGACCCGCCTCGCTGCCGAGGAACCAGGCCGCGAGCAGCGCATCCGCGCGCTCCGCGAGCCACGGGACGACGAGAGGTCGGCCCGAGAACAGCACGCCGATCGAGGGCGTGCCGCGCGCGTGGGCGCGCTGCAGCACCGCCTCGGCGAGCGCCCGCTGCTCGCCTGGCAGATCGAGATGCGCGCGGCTCGCCGCCTCGCCGCTCATCACCGCCGCCTCCCCGAGGCAGAGGATGACCGCGTCCGCGCCCTCGCAAAGCTCGACGGCCGGCGCGATGCCGCCCCGCTCCCCGCCCTCGATCGCGACGCCGGGCGCATGCCGGATCTCGCTCCCCGGCAGCGCCGCCCGCAGCCCCTCGAGCACCGTCACGTGACCTTCGGGGCCCGCCGCGGCCCACCACGGGCCGCGCATCTCCGCCGACGCATCGGCGAGCGGTCCGATGAGCGCGAGGGTGCGCGCGGCGGCGCCGAGCGGCAGTGCGCGAGCCCCGTTCGTCAGCATCACGATGGCGCGTGCGGCGACCTCGCGGGCGATCTGCCTGCGGCGCGCGAGGGTCGCGACGCTCTCCGGGCTCGAGCCGCGGCGATACGGATCGTCGAACAGTCCGAGGCGCTCCTTGAGCGTGAGCACCCGGTGAACGGCCCGATCGATCTCGGCGAGGCTCACGAGGCCGCGGCTGAGGGCGACGGGAAGGCCGTTGCGATAGCACCCCGCCATCATGTCGATGTCGACGCCGGCCCGGAGCGCGAGGGCGGCGGCCTCCGCGGCATCGGCCGCCACGCCGTGCTCGATGAGCTCTGCGATGGCGTTGTAGTCGCTCACGACGACGCCCTCGAAGCCGAGCCGCTTGCGCAGCCAGCCCGCGATCAGCCCCTGATGCGCCGTCATCGGAATCCCGCCGAGAGCGGTGAAGGCGGGCATGATCGCCGCCACCCCCGCGCGCACCGCGGCCTCGAAAGGCGGCAGGTGCACCTCGCGCAGCGTGCGCTCGGAGAGATCGACCGAGGCGTACTCGCGGCCGGCGGTCACCGCTCCGTAGGCGCAATAATGCTTGGCGACGGCGGCGAGCGAATCCGCCGCGCCGAGCGCATCGCCCTGGATGCCCCGGACCTTCGCCTCGGCCATCCGCGCGCCGACCCACGGGGACTCGCCGGGACCCTCGACGCTGCGGCCCCAGCGCGGGTCGCGCGCGACATCGAGCATGGGCGCGAAGGTCATCGCGATGCCGTCGGCGGCAGCCTCCCGCGCGGCCTCGCGCGCCGTGAGCGCCCACGCCTGCGGATCAAACAGCGACGCCTCGGCCAGAGATACTGGGAACAGCGTCCGATGTCCGTGCGTCACATCGAGGGCGAAAAGTACAGGAATGTGAAGTCGCGACCGTTCTACGGCAAGCCTTTGCATCGCATGCACGTGGTCGGCGCCGATGAGATTGAGTAAATTTCCGACCGTGCCGGCCTGAATGGCGTCCACCGAATCGCCCGCGATCACCGGTCCGGTCACGGTATGGCCGGCGGCCGTCATGGTGAGCTGGCCCAACTTCTCGGCGAGGGTCATGTCTTCGATCAGCGCATCGATTCGGCTCAAGGCAGTGCTCCCGCGACTCACGGCCCGATGATAGATCGGTCAGCAGAAATCGCCAGGGGCAGCGCGAAGGCCGAGGAGGCGGCCCAGGCGCGCCTCGTGCCGCAGCTGCGCGACATGGCGCGCGCCCTGCTCGCCTCGCGGGTCGGCAACACCCTGGTGGTGCTCGCCGCGGCGATCTTCGTCATCGTCCTGGCGACCGCCTATGCGCAGATCCGCCTCAACGGCTGGAACAAGCCCTTCTACGACGCCCTGTCGCGACGCGACATCCACGAGTTCCTCGTCCAGCTCGGCGTGTTCTTCATCATCGCCGGAAGCCTGCTCGTGCTCAACGTGGTGCAGCGCTGGCTCGGGGAGACGTTGAAGGTGAAGCTCCGCGACGGCCTGGTCCGCGATCTGATCCGCGACTGGATGGCGCCGCGCCGGGCCTTCTGGCTCGCGAACGCCGGGCCGATCGGCGTGAACCCCGACCAGCGCATGCACGAGGACGCCCGCCACCTGTGCGAGCTCTCGGCCGATCTGGGCATCGGCCTGCTGCAGGCGGCGATCCTGTTCGTCACCTTCGCCGGCGTCCTGTGGGTGCTCTCGCGAGGCTTCGCCTTCCACATCGCCGGCCGCGACTACCCGATTCCCGGGTTCATGGTGTGGGCCGCGATCGCCTACGCGGGCGCCGGATCGCTCCTCTCCTACCGTGTGGGCAAGAGCCTCGTTCACCGCAACGCCGAGCGGTACGCCCGCGAGGCCGAGCTGCGATTCTCCCTGGTCCGGGTCAACGAGCACCTCGACGGCATCTCGCTCGCCGCCGGCGAGGCGGACGAAACGCGGCGCGTCGAGCTGCACCTCACGGAGGTGCTCGCGGCCACCACCCGCCTGGTGGCCGGTCTCACCAACCTCACCTGGGTCACCTCCGGATTCGGCTGGGTGACCCAGGTCGTGCCGATCCTCGTTGCGGCGCCCCTGTACTTCTCGGGCAAGATCTCCTTCGGCGGCCTCATGATGGCGGCGGCGGCCTTCACGCAGGCCCAGTCCTCGCTGCGCTGGTTCGTCGACAACTTCAGCACCATCGCCGACTGGCGCGCGACGCTCCTGCGGGTCGCCACCTTCCATCGCGCCGTGATCACGACGGAGGAGCGGCTGCGCCAGGTAGAGAGCCGCATCGCCTACCTCGAGGGCGGTCCCGGCCGGCTCGTGATCGAGAGCCTCGAGGTGGTCTCGGCCGCGGGCCGCGACATGCTGAGGGAACGCCGGGTGGAGGTGAGGTCCGGGGAGCGTGTCCTCATCCTCGGCGAGCCCGGGACGGGCAAGACCCAGCTGTTCCGCGCGCTCGCGGGATTGTGGCCGTGGGGCGCGGGCTCGGTCACTCGCCCCCGGGATGAGCCCATTCTCTACTTCCCGCGCGGCACCCCCTACCTGCCGCGCGGCACCCTGCGCGAGGCGCTCGCCTACCCGAGGAAGGTCGAGAGCTTCGATCCGCCGGCCTACGCGCACGCGCTGCTGAGGCTCGGTCTCGAGCGGCTCGCGCCGCTGCTCGATGAGCCGCGCCGCTGGGACCGCGAGCTGAGCGCGGACGAGCAGCTGAGCCTCGCCTTCGCCCGCGTCGTGCTGCAATCGCCCCCGTGGATCCTCATCGACAACACCTTCGGCTCGCTCGACGGGGACACGCTCGAGCGGGTGATCGATGTGTTCGCGAACGAGCTCGAGCACGCGAGCGTCATTCACATCGGCAGCGCCCAGGCGCGCGACCCGCTCTTCTCGCGCGTGGTGCACCTCATCAAGGCGCCCGCCGTACACTTGGGGACGCCGGACCCCTCCGCGGCGCGACCGCGGACCGAGCGCATGATCGGCCAGTGAGACCCGCACATGAGCACCCCGAGCGAATCCCCCGCCGCCTCTCTCGCCCAGCTGCCGGATGAGGAGCTGCTCGAGCAGCTGCAGCGACAGACCTTCCGATTCTTCTGGGAGGGCGCCCATCCGGTGAGCGGCCTCGCTGCCGACCGGCGCACGAGGGGCGAGGCGCCGCCCGATGACCTCGTCGCGATCGGCGGGTCGGGCTTCGGCTTGATGGCGCTCGTCGTCGCCACCGAGCGCGGCTGGGTGTCCCGGGACGCGGCGCTCGAGCGGCTGCGCCGCATGCTCGACCTGCTCGCTCGCGCGACCTGCTACCACGGCGCCTTCCCGCACTTTATGAGCGGGCGCACCGGGGCGACCATCCCCTTCGGCCGCAAGGACGACGGCGGGGACCTCGTCGAGACCTCCTTCCTCTGCATGGGACTGCTCTGCGCGCGCCAGTATTTCGGCCGCGACACGCCCGTCGAGCGCGCGCTGCGCCAGCGCATGACCGCGCTCTGGGAGGAGGTCGAGTGGGACTGGTACACCCAGGGCGGGCGCAAGCTCCTCTACTGGCACTGGAGCCCGAACAACGGCTGGGCCCTCGATCACGAGATCCACGGGTGGAACGAGTGCCTCATCACCTATGTGCTCGCGGCCTCCTCGCCGCGCCACCCGGTGGACCCGCTCGTCTACCACCGCGGCTTCGCCGCCGGGCGCGACTTCCTCAACGGCAAGTCCTACCACGGCATCGAGCTGCCGCTCGGCATGCCCTACGGGGGGCCGCTGTTCTTCGCGCACTACTCCTTCTGCGGCCTCGATCCGCGCGGGCTCGCGGACCGCTACGCCGATTACTGGGAGCAGAACCTGCGGCACGTGCGCATCCAGCATGCCTATTGCACCGCCAATCCTCGCGGCCACCGCGGCTACGGGCCGTCGTGCTGGGGACTCACGGCGAGCGATGATCCGGACGGCTACGCCGCGCACGACCCGGACCACGACAACGGCACCGTCTCGCCGACCGCGGCGCTCTCGAGCTTCCCCTACGCGCCGCGCGAGTCGATGCAGGCGCTGCGGCACTTCCTCGCGGCGCACGGCGAGCGCATCTGGGGACCGTACGGCTTCGTCGATGCCTTCTGCGAGAGCCGCAACTGGTACGCCGACACGTTCCTCGCGATCGATCAGGGACCGATCATCGTGATGATCGAGAACCATCGCACGGGACTGCCGTGGAGGCTGTTCATGAGCGCCCCGGAGGTGCTCGCGGGGCTGCGCAAGCTCGAATTCGCGAGCCCGCACCTCGGCCGCGCGGCCCCCGGCTGATGGAGTCGCTCGAGGCCTGGGCCGACCGGCAGTACCGCCACGCCGCGCAGGCACTGCTGCGCAGCGTCTCGCCCGTCGGGCTCGTGAAGACCCGGCCGGGCTTCGGCCAGACCATCGTCGCGAGGCGCGGCGCGATCGTCGCCTCGCCCGTCCTCGCCGCCTACGATCCGGACCCCGATTATTTCTTCCACTGGTACCGGGACTCCGCGCTCGTCATCGATGCGCTGCGGCAGCTCAACCAGGACGGGCTCGAGCCGGGCGCGCCCGAGCATTTCGCGGACTTCGTCCGCTTCAGTCTCGCGCTCGGGCAGCTCGATGGGCGCGCGCTCCTCGCATCGCGCGAGTGGCGCTCGAGGGTGCGCGCGGATTTCAGCCGATTCGTCCGCTCCGATGAGGAGCTCGCCGCCGCGCACGGCGAGCGCATCGCCGCCGAGACGCGAGTCAATCCCGACGGGACGCTCGACATCTCCTCCTGGGCCCGCCCGCAGCACGACGGTCCGGCGCTGCGCGCGCTCGCGGTGCTGCGGTGGGCGCGGGCGACCGTCCTCAGTGCGGAGCTCGCGGCGGCGGCGGCCCGCCTGCTGAGTGCCGATCTCGCCTTCACGCTCGCGCACGCGCGCGAGCCCTGCTTCGATCTGTGGGAGGAGGAGCGCGGATTGCACTACTACACCCTGCGAGTCGCGGCGGCCGCGCTCGGCGAGGGCGCCGGCTGGCTCGAGGAGCGGGGCGAGCGGCGGCAGGCCGAGGCGTGCCGGCAGGCGGCGGCCGGCCTGCACCGGTCGCTCGACGATTACTGGCTCGAGGAGGAAGGCTTCTACCGCTCGCGCATCCTCCCGGGCGGACCGCGATCCGCAAAGGAGCTCGACATCGCCGTGATTCTCGCCACCCTGCACGCGAGCGGCGGGAGCGCCGGCGGGTCGAGCCATTCGGTCCGCGACCCGCGAGTCCACGCGACACTCGCCCGCCTCGAGGCCCTGTTCGACGCGGAGTATCCGATCAATCACGGCCGCCCCGCCGGACGCGGAACGGCGATGGGACGCTACGCCGACGACCGCTACTACTCGGGCGGGGCCTATTACTTCTCGACGCTCGCGGCCGCCGAGCTGTGCTTCCGCGCGGCGCCGGGCGCGGGCGAGCGGCAGAGCCGTGCGCTGCAAGACCGCGGCGATGCCTTCCTCGAGACGGTGCGCGCCTTTACGCCCCCGAGCGGCGAGCTCTCCGAGCAGTTCGATCGGCAAACCGGCGCTCCGAGCTCCGCGCGCGACCTCGCATGGAGCTACGCCGCGCTCATCTCCTGCATCGCCGCGCGCCGAGCGAGCGCCGAGGGAGCTCGGATCGAGGCCGGTGTGCGCTGACGCGGCGGGCTTCGGGCGCGGCGGGCGCGACTAGCGCCACGCGGGCAGCTCGATGTAGCTGCCGCCGTACCACTGTACCTGCGGGCGCGGCCGGCGCGCGGATCCGGCCCTGCGGCCCGGGCGATGGTCCGCCGCGGAAGGCTGCGCCTCAGTCACCGGCGTCGTGGCATCGATGACCACGACGATCCGGCTCCCCGCTTGCAGCTCGATGCTCGTCAGCCGATCGATGCGGAAATCGAGCTCCCGCGGGCGCGAGCCGGTTCCGGGCGCGCACTCGCCGCAGAGCTGCTCGGGCGGCGCGAGGATTTGAAGATACGCCCCGCTCGGCTGCAGCTCGTAGAGGCGCAGGCCGAGCGCGAGGCCGCTCCGGCCGGTGGCAAAGGCGAGCTTCCCCGAGAGCTGTCCGCTCACCTGCAACGGCCGGTGCAGCGGTCCGCTCACGAACACTGCTCCCCCGGGCGGCAGCGCCCGCGTCATGATATCCGTCGCCGGGCCGCGCGCGCGAGGCTCGGCGGCAGGCTCGATCGGCTGCGCGAGGATCGGCGTTCTCGGGGACTCGTAGCCGCTCAGGCGATAGTGGTCGGCCATCCGCGTCCCATCGAGATAGAGCCGCACGGCGCCGTTTGCCATGGCCTCGAGCGAGTCGGCGTGACGCCACGCATCCGCCCCCATCACCTCGAAGTTGACGCGCTCCGTGAGCAGGTCCGGGCTCGCAGCGCCCTTGAGGACGTGGTCGAACCAGCCGTAGAGCAGCTCGTGCAGGTCGATGATCGCGGCCTCATCGAGCGAATAGCCCGCAAGGACGGGCAGCGGTCCGCGCTGCATCGCATCGCCGTCGTAAGGACCGATGAGAAGCGTCTCGGGCGCGCTCGGATCGGAGCGGGCGCGCTCCATGAAGTAGTGGAGCGAGCCCGCCTGGTTCGGGTCGAAGTATCCCGTCGTCGTGAGCACCGGAATGGCGAGGCGCGCGAAGTCCCTGCCGTACGGCATGAGCGTCTGCCAAAAGCGATCGAAGCCCGGGTGCTCGAGCCAGTGGCGATAGAGCGCGGCGGGCAGACCTTCGCCGCGATCCTCGCGCGGCGCCTCGATGCCGGGCGCCGGGGCGCTCGCGACCGCGAGCGCCTTGAGCGCCGGCGGCGGCCGCTTGGCGGCGGCCCAGGCGAGCCAGGCGCCGTAGCCGCTGCCGTACATCCCGACGCGTCCGTCGCTCCAGGGCTGGGCGGCGATCCATCCGACCACCGCCCTCGCATCATCACCGCCGTGCTCGTCGGGGACGGCCGCCTCCCGGCCCGCGCCCCGGCCGCGCGCGTACGCAACCACCCCGGCATAGCCGTGCGCCGCGGACTCCTTGGCGGCGTCGCGCGGGTCCCCCTCAGGGGCGAATTCGAGCAGTGCTGCAAGCCGCGCGGGCGCGCTCCTCTGTCGCACGACCACCGCCTCGATCGCGTCCGCGCCGGCCGCTCTCACCCGGACCGGATCGTCGATGAGGTAGCGCGCGCGGTCGTCCTCGGCGACGAGCGGTCCGACGAGCGGTCCGAAGCTGCGGAACGCCTCGAACGAAAGATAGGTCCAGGCGAGATCGACGGCCTCGGCGAGCGAGACCCGGTCCGTGCCGTGCAACCGATCGAGCTCGCGCTGCAGATTGCCCCGAAACAGCGAGAGCGGCGTCGCGAGCCACTCCCCGAGCGTGTACGCCGCGCGATCGCCGAGCGGGGAGACGGCCGCGCGGAAGACCCGCGCGAATGCCTGATCGAACGGCACCCGGCTCTTCGCCTCGATGGCCCGGGCTTGCGCGTACAGATCGTAGATCAGCGCCTCATCGACGCCGCGTGCGGACCGCTCGTGCTCGCGCAGCTCGCGCAAGGACTCGCGCGTCACGTGCGCCGCGGCGTACTCGCCCGCCACCATCTGCAGCGCCGAGAGGTTGGTGAGGAACTGCTCGCGGCTCGCGTTCTCGTACACCGGGAGCGCCCGCACGGCGAGGCTCCGCATCGCCGCGGCGGTCTCCGCCTCATGGGCGGCGGCCGGAGCGCGAAACTCGAGATCCTCCGCCGCTGCCGCGACGCCCGCGACGCCCGCGACGCAACCCAGCACCCCGACGACGGCCAAGCACCTGAGCATCGTGCCGGCATTATGGTGCGATTACCGCCGCGCTGCACCGCCCGCCGCCACCGCGAGCGCGCCGAGCGGACCGGCGAGCGTTCCGAGCCCGGGCGGCACGATGTACCGATCGAGCTCGGCGCCGACCTCCTCGATCCTGAGATACCCGTTGAGGCTCCGCGCAAGGGCGCGCCGGATGGCGGGGAGGAGCTCGGGCCGGGCACTGAGGACACCCCCGCCCATCACGATGCGCCGCGGGCCGACCGATACCACGAGCGTGTGGGCAAGCTGCGCGAGGGCGTGCGTCACCGTCTCCCACACCGGACTGTCGGCGGGCACGCTCGCCGCGGGCAGGCCGCTGCGGGCCGCGATGGCGGGCCCCGAGGCGAGCCCCTCGATGCAGTCGCCGTGAAAGGGGCAGCTGCCCGGCCACTCATCGCCCGCGAGGCGCGCGATGCGCGCGTGGCCGAGCTCCGGGTGATGGCAGCCGACGAGCGGCTCGCCGCGCACGATGAGCCCGACGCCGACCCCGGTCCCGACGGTGACGTAGGCGAAATCCGCAAGGCCCCGCGCGCTGCCCCAGCGTCCCTCCGCGAGCGCGGCCGCGATCACATCCGTCGTCACGCGCACCGGCGCCGCAAACCGCGCCGTGAGGAAGCCGAGCACGTCCGCGT
>JASHTK010000019.1 GCA_030040575.1 Gammaproteobacteria bacterium | reverse complement strand
CGGCCGCCTGGCCGGCCGGTACGACAAGATCCACCTGTTCGATGTCGACCTGCCCGGACGGCGGGAGAAGTACCGCGAATCGGCAGACATCGCACCAGGACATGAGTCGATCGTCGTCGATACGCCCGTCGGGCGGCTCGGGCTTGCCGTGTGCTACGACATGCGCTTCCCGGAGCTCTTCAGGCGCCTGAGCGCCGCGGGGGCCCAGCTGCTCAGCGTTCCCTCGGCCTTCACCGCACCGACCGGCCGCGCGCACTGGGAGACGCTGCTCAGGGCCCGCGCCATCGAGAATCTCTGCTATGTCATCGCTGCCGCCCAGTCGGGGGTCCACCCGAACGGGCGCGAGACCTACGGGGATACCCTGATCGTCGATTACTGGGGCCGGGTGCTCCGCCGCAAGCCCCGTGGACACGGGGTCGTCGTGTGCGACATCGATCTCGACCGCCAAGCCGAAGCTCGCGCAAGCTTCCCCGCTCTGCGGCACCGCGTGATGTAATGGGCCTCGGCAACACTCGAGGACCGAACCGATGGAGCAAACCGCCGATCCCCTCAGCGTCGCGCGCGAGCTGATCCTGCGTCCGAGCGGGCTCGACGACACCCGGCTCGACCGCATCGTCGGCCAGGTGCTCGCGCACACCGTCGATTCGGCGGACCTGTACTTCCAGCTCGCCCACGAGGAGTCCTGGGCGCTCGAGGACGGGATCGTCAAGGAGGGCAGCGCGGCCATCGAGCAGGGAGTCGGAGTGCGGGCGCTCGCGGGGGAGAAGACCGGGTTCGCATACTCCGATGAGATCATCCTGCCCGCGCTCGAGGAGGCCTCGCGGGCAGCGCGGGCCATCGCGAGCCGGGGAGCCAGCCGCTCCATCCGGGCCTGGCACCCGCGGGCCGGCCACCAGCTCTACCTGCCGGTCGATCCGGTCGGCTCGCTCACGGACGCCGATAAGGTCGCCTGGCTCGAGCGAGTGGATCGGCAGACGCGTGCGATCGACCCGCGCGTCGTGCAGGTCATCGCGAGCGTGACGGCCGTGCAGGAGATCGTGCTCATCGCGAGCAGCGAGGGCGAGCTCTCGGCCGATGTGCGGCCGCTCGTCCGCTTCAACGTGTCGGTCATCGTCGAGCAGAGCGGCCGTCGCGAGCAGGGCTACGCCGGGTGCGGCGGCCGGATCACGCTCGCCGAGCTCGTGGCCGAGGATCGGCCGCTCGCACTCGGGCGCGAGGCGGTGCGCCAGGCGCTCGTCAATCTCGAGGCGGTCGCGGCGCCCGCCGGCCCGATGACCGTCGTCCTCGGCCCGGGCTGGCCCGGCGTGCTGCTGCACGAGGCGATCGGCCACGGGCTCGAGGGAGACTTCAACCGCAAGGGCACCTCGGCCTTCGCCAACCGCATCGGCGAGCGCGTGGCGACCGAGGCGTGCACCGTGGTCGATGATGGGACGCTCGCGCGCCGCCGCGGATCGCTCAACATCGACGATGAGGGCACGCCGACCGGGTGCACGACACTCATCGAGAACGGCGTGCTGCGCGCCTACATGCAGGACAAGCTCAACGCGCGGCTGATGGGCACGCGCTCGACGGGCAACGGCCGCAGGGAATCCTTCGCTCACGTGACGCTGCCGCGCATGACGAACACGTACATGCGGCCGGGTCGTCATGAGCCCGAGGAGATCATCCGCTCGGTGGACCGCGGCATCTACGCGGTGAACTTCGGCGGCGGGCAGGTGGACATCACCTCCGGGAAGTTCGTGTTCTCCGCGAGCGAGGCCTACGCGATCGAGAACGGCCGCATCGGCGCGCCGCTCAAGGGGGCGACCTTGATCGGCAACGGGCCGGACGTGCTCACCCGGGTCAGCATGGTCGGCAACGACCTGAAGCTCGACGACGGCGTCGGCACCTGCGGCAAGGAAGGGCAGAACGTGCCGGTCGGGGTCGGCCAGCCGACGCTGCGCGTGGACGGGCTCACGGTGGGAGGCACGGCAGGAGGCTAAGCTCGAGCGGATGAGACACCGGCAGCTGCGACTCGCGCGACCGCTCTACGAATGCCTTCCCTGGCTCTACATGGCTTGCGGGCTCGCCGCGCTCGTCGCGAGCTATCGGCAGACCTGGCCGCGCGCGAGCATCCCGCTCGGGCTCGCGGGAATCGTCGCGCTGCTCGCGGGCGCGGTGGTGATGCTGCGCCGGCAGGAATACCGGCGGATGCGCACACGGTACGTCCGCCCGGATGCGCTGTCCGGATCCGAGGAGGATCCCGGAGAGTAGCTCGCGCGTCGAGCGCGCGCGGCGCGCTCACTTCGCGGTCTCGCTCGGCTGGGTGCCCGGAGTCGGCTGGGCGCCCGGCACGGTCTCCGTGAAGGTGTTGCGCCTGCCCGGAAGCCGCTCATCGACGTACATCAGCTCGTGCGTGCCGATCATGACGACGTCCCCATCGTTGAGGTTGTGCCGCCGCACGCGCTTGCCCTGCACGAGAATGCCGTTGGTGCTGTTCAGATCCTCGATGACGCAACTCTGCGCGGTCGTGATGACTTGGCAGTGGTGGCGGCTCACGAAGCGGCTGTCGATCTGCAGGTCGTTGTCGGGGGTGCGGCCGAGGATGAGGCGCCCGACCGTGAGCGGAAGGTCCGTGAGGGTCCGCCCCTCCGTCGCGAGGATGAGGCGGCCGACGATCTCGTGGGACGCCTCGGGGCCGGCGGGAGCCGAGCCGCCGACCGGGTGATCGGCCGCGGCGCGGCCCGCAGGTTGCGCGCGCGCCCGGAACTCCACCCAGCGCAGCTCCTGCACCGACGCTGCGATGTCGTCCGGGACGACATGGTCGCGATCGACGCCGTAGGCGGCCACCATCGCCGTGTCGCAGAGCGTGTTGATGAGGCGCGGCACGCCTCCCGTGTACCGATAGATCTCCGCGAAGGTCTCCTCGGCGAAGATCGTCCGGTCGCCGGCGCCGGCGACCTCGAGGCGGTGCTGGATGTAGGCGCGCATCTCCTCGGGCGTGAGCGTGCCGAGGTGAAAGCGCAGCCGGATGCGCTGCGCGAGCTGCAGGAGCTCGGGCGCATCGAGCTTCTCGCCCAACTCCGGCTGGCCCGCGAGAATGATGCGCAGCACCTTCTCCTTCGTGGTCTCGACGCCCGAGAGCAGGCGGATCTCCTCGAGCACCCGCAAGGAGAGGTTCTGCGCCTCATCGACGATCAGCAGCACCTTGCGGTCGGCCGCGTACTGCTCCACGAGGAAATGGTTGAGCGTCGCGATGAGCTCGGCCTTCTTCATCTTGAAGGGCGAGAAGCCGAACTGCACGAGCACCGCCTGCAGGAAATCGACCGCCGAGACCTGGGTTTGATTGATCTGCGCGACCACCACGTCCTTCTGGATCTCCTGCAGGAACGACTCGATGAGTGTCGTCTTGCCGGAGCCGATCTCCCCGGTGATCACGACGAACCCGTCCGTGAACCAAATGGTGGACTCCATGTACGCCTTGGCGCGGGCGTGCTGCTTGCTCAGGTAGAGGAACTGTGGGTCCGGGCTCAGCCGGAACGGCAGCTCCTTGAGGTTGAAAAGCTCGAGATACATGCCCGATGGCAACCCGCCGCGGTGGAGGACTCGCTGCTCGCCAGGTCGGACCGATCTTACGGGATGCGAATGTCCGGGGCCAACTCGATCAGCAAACGCCGCACCCGCGCGTCGCGCGCCCGGGACGTCGCCGCGACGAGCGTGCAATGTCCGAGCTTGCGGCCCGGCCGCGGCTCCTTCCCGTAGTCGTGCAGGTGCACGCCCGGGTGCGCGAGGACTTGAGCGCGCGGCGGGAGCTTGCCGATCAGATTGATCATGGCGCAGTGCCCGCGCGGACGCGTCGAGCCGAGCGGCAGCCCCGTGATGGCGCGCAGGTGATTCTCAAACTGACTGGTCACCGCGCCCTCGATGGTCCAGTGCCCGGAGTTGTGCACGCGGGGGGCGATCTCGTTCGCGATCAGCCGGCCCGCGCGCACGAAGAACTCGATCGTGAGCACGCCCACGTAGCCGAAGTGCCCGAGCGCGCTCAGCAGGTACCGCGCCGCGAGCAATTGCAGGCGGGCCGGTCCGCACGGGGCGCGCGTGAGGCGCAGGATCCCCTGCGCATGCGCGTTGCGGCAGAGCGGATAGACCGCCGTCTCGCCGCGCCGGCTCCGCGCGCCGATGATCGAGACCTCGAAGTCGAAGGCGACGTGCTCCTCGTAGAGGAGCGGCGCTGCTCCGCCGAGTCGCGCCCAGGCCGCCACGGCCTCCTCGTGCGTTCGCACGAGGGCCTGTCCCTTGCCGTCGTAGCCGAGCCGCCGCGTCTTGAGCACTCCGGGCAGTCCGATCCGCCGCACGGCGAGCGCGAGCTCCCGGGGCGACTCGACGCTGCGCCAGCGGGTGGTCGGGATGCGGAGCCGCTCGAACAGCCGCTTCTCGCTCGCGCGGTCCTGGGCGGTCGCGAGGGCGGTGAGCGAAGGCCTCACCGGGCAGCTCTCGGCAATCGTGCGCAGCGCGTGCACGGGGACGTTCTCCCAATCGAAGGTCACGACGTCACAGCGGGAGGCGAGCTCGGTGAGCCGGGCGGCGTCGGTGAACTCTGCGCACACGAGCGGCGCGACCTGTCCGGCGGGCGCCGAGGGCGAGCGGTCGAGGAAGAGGAAGTCGAGGCCTAAGGGATAGCCCGCCAGGGCGAGCATGCGACCGAGCTGGCCGCCGCCCACGACCCCGATCGTCATGCCCGGCTCGCGCCGCGCGGATCCGGGTTCTCGAGGACGGAGGCGGTCTGCTGCTCGCGGTGGGCGCGCAGGGCCGCATCAATCGCCGGGTGCTTGTTGGCGAGGATGGCGGCGGCGCCGAGCGCCGCGTTGACCGCGCCGGCGGTCCCGATCGCGAACGTCGCGACCGGCACCCCCGCGGGCATCTGCACGATCGACAGCAGGGAGTCGAGCCCGTTCAAGGCGCGCGACTGCACCGGCACGCCGAGGACGGGCAGAGTGGTCTTCGCGGCGGCCATGCCCGGCAGGTGCGCGGCGCCTCCCGCGCCGGCGATGAGGACCTCGAGTCCCCGTTGCTTGGCGCTGCCCGCATACTCGAACAGCAGGTCCGGCGTGCGGTGCGCCGAGACGACGCGCACCTCGTAGGGAACGGAGAGCCGGTCGAGCGTATCGGCGGCGTGGCGCATCGTCTCCCAGTCC
>JASHTK010000181.1 GCA_030040575.1 Gammaproteobacteria bacterium | reverse complement strand
GTGATGCTCGAGGGCACGACCGGCTTTCTGCGGTTGCGGTACTCCACCATCTCGAAGTTCATGCGGAAGGTCGGGGCGGCGAGCCCTCGGCCCTCCGCGGCGAACGGGAACGACTCGTTGAAGAACCGCAGGACGTTGCCGTGGCCCCCGACGGCTGCGTCGTAGAAGTCCCCGCTCATCCACGGCGAGCGGGTGCTCTGCAGCCGCCCGCCGAGGAGGCCTCCGTAGAACGCTCGCTCTTTGCGCGAGTCGAGCACGACCAGCCCGACGTGGTTGACACCCGGGAGCAGCGCGGCTCGCGGCGGGCGGCCGCCCTGCGCTGCGACGGCCGGGCGCTGCTCGATGATCTCGACGTCAAGGCCGTCGGGATCGGTGATGTAGGCGATCATGCCCCGCGTCTCACCTGGCGGGGCAATGAGCTCGCCTCCCCAGGACCGCGCGCGCAGGAGGCGCTGCGCCTTCAGGTGCGACCAGAGGACGCCGGCATCGGGGACGACGAGGGCAAAGTGGCTCGAGCCGGGCGCCCAGGCGGTGTGGGGCGCGAGATCGCGGCGCGCAATGCCCTTGAGCTCGCGCAGATACACGACGAATCGCTGACCCGAGTCGGCATTGACGATGTACATCTTGGCCATGCGCGTCGTGAAGCCCGAGGCGCCGTACAGATGCTCGACCACCTGATCCGTGCGCCACGCCGGATTCGCGAGGGGATCCTGCCGGAATCCGAGCGCCTCGTAGAACGCGACGGAGCGATCGAGGTCGGCGACCTCGCGGCCGACGAACGAGACGCCGACGACCCGTCCCCGTTCGGCGGCCGTCTGCCCGGGACCGGCCGGCTGGCCGAGCGCCGGGAGGGCCTGAAGGAGCCAGGCGGAGCAGGCAGCGAGAGCGAGCTGGGAGAGTGTGCTCATGGGGATCCCCTCATGCCTCGGCGCGACGCGCCATCCGGGGCACGGCGTCGATCACCTCGCGCAGCGAGCGGAATTGCTCGGGATGCGTGAGCAGCGCGCGCGCCATGGCGAGCGCACCGGCCTCGCAGGCGCCGCGCACCTGCGGATCGCGAATGGCCTCGAAGTCGATCACGTGCGCGAATCCGAGGATGCGGCGGATCATCTTGCAGGCGCCGAAGCCTAGCATGTCGGCGAGCAGCGAATCGAGAAAGGCGCCGCGCGCCGCCTCGAGCGTGCTCGCATCCGCCGGAGCGGAGAACATCGCGGCCGGGAGCACATCGCCCTTGCCGTGCTCGCTCCAGAGCGCGAGGAACCGCCCGCGGAAGCACTCCCAGAAGCGCGTCGCCTCGGCAAGAATCCAATCGCGGTACGCGCGGCGATCATCATCCGGGGTCGCATGGCCGGGCTGGGAATACCAGCTGAGGAGCAGATTGCCCCAGAAGGCGCCGAGGTCGAATCCGATCGGCCCGTAGAAGGCGAATTCCGGATCGATCACGCGGGTGTCCTCTGCCGTCACCATCACCGAGCCCGAGTGCAGGTCCCCATGGACGAGCGCCTGGGTCTCGCTGAGGAACTTCCGCCCGAAGCGGGCGGCGGCGGCCTTGAGCGGCCCGTCGCGCCGCAGCTCGGCGGCGAGCAAGTCGAGCTGCGGGGAGGTGTGGCGGTTGCGCGGACTTGAGAAGTACGGATCGGCGAACACGAGATCCACCGTGATGCGCACGAGGGGCTTGTTTGCGGCGAAGAGCGCGAGGCCCTCCATCTTTCTCTCGAACGGCCACGCGAGATCGGAGGTGAAGAAGCAGGCGCGCGCGATGTACTCGCCCACGTCGCGCCCGAGGTTCGGGTAGCGGCGTCCGGCGATGAGACCCTGCCGCAGGATGATGTGCGGGGAGAGACGCTCCATCACCGTGCAGTGGTGCCGCGCATCGTAGTGGTAGATCCTCGGGATCAGCCGTCCGACGTACGGCTCGACCGCGGCATAGTAGGAGCGCTCGAAGAACGCTCGCTCGGCCGGCATCGGCCAGGAGGGGCCGGCGGCGCGCACGTAGGGTAGGGCCTGCTTCACGCACACGGACCCGCCCGGCCCCTCGACAATGAAGACGAGGTTCAAGTTCCCATCGCCGACCTCGCCCACCTGCCAATCGCCCGGCTCGCCGCCGAGCAGCGCCCGCACCTCGTGAAGCTCGGCGAGCAGATCGCGCAAGCCGTCGCGATCGAGGATCCGATAGACCGGCGAGGTCGCGCGCTCGGTCATCGGCTTGCCTTGGCGGCGCGCGCAAGCCGCGCGCCCCCGAACTCGAGCTCCGGGTCGGCCGCCTCGAGCGTGCCGTACGTGCGGAACTTCTCGAGAACCCGGCTCATCTCGGCCTCATCGAGCAGGCGTACGCCCCCCAGCGCGAGCGCCGCGCAGTATTGCACGGCGAGATTCTCCACCTCGCCCGCGAGCTTCAGCGCCGCGCGGGCATCGCGGCCGACGGCGATGACGCCGTGATTGGCGAGCAGGCAGGCGCTGCGGTCCTTAAGCGCAGTCACCGCGGCGTCGGAGAGCGCCTGGGTGCCGAAGGTGTGATAGGGCGCGCAGCGAATGTCGGCGCCGCCGGCGGCGGCCACCATGTAGTGGAAGGCCGGGATTCCCCGTCCGGTGCACGCGAGGGCCGTCGCCTGCCGCGAGTGCGTGTGCACGATGGCGCCCACCTCCGGCCGGGCGCCGTAGATGTCGCGGTGGAATCTCCACTCGCTCGAGGGGGGCAGGCGGCCGAACCAGCGGCCGGCGAGGCTCACGAGCGGAATGTCGCCGGGCCTCAGTGAGTCGTAAGCGACGCCGGTCGGGCTGATGAGGAATCGCCGCTCATCGAGACGCACGCTGACGTTGCCCGAGGTGCCGTGCGCGAGCCCGAACCGCGTGAGAGCGCGGCAGGCCGCGATGACCTCGGCGCGCGGCGCCGCCGCCTCGGCCATCACGCCCTTGCGACTCGCCACCCGCCGCGGCACCGCCCCGCGTCCACGTGCCGTCATGGGCGTGCCGCGGCGATCGATCGGGGCATCGGTCGATCGGGATACAGGCTGCGGAGCCCCGTGCGGCTCGCCGCGCAGATTCCCCGCTCCGTGATGAGGGCGGTGACGAGCCTCGCGGGGGTCACATCAAACGCCAAGTTCAGAGCGGGGCTCGTCTCGGGAACGACGCGCACGGTCTCGGTCGCACCGCCGGCCGTGCGTCCCGTGACGTGCGTGAGCTCCACGGCGGGGCGCTCCTCGATCGGGATGTCCTCGCCCCGGTCGAGGGTCCAGTCAATGGTGCTCGCCGGTAGGGCCGCGTAGAACGGCACGTCGTTGTCGCGCGCGGCGAGGGCTTTCAAGTACGTGCCGACCTTGTTGCAGACATCCCCCGCCGCGGTGGTTCGGTCGCTGCCGACGATCACCAGATCGACGCGGCCGCGCTGCATCAGGTGCCCGCCGAGATTATCCGCGATGACCGTGTGCGGCACGCCGTGCGCGGCGAGCTCGAATGCCGTGAGCGCGGCGCCTTGATTGCGCGGCCGGGTCTCATCCACCCAAACGTGCACCGCGATTCCGGCATCGTGAGCCGCGTACACCGGCGCGAGTGCGGTGCCCCAGTCGACGCACGCGAGCCAGCCTGCGTTGCAGTGGGTGAGCACATTCACCGGCCGTGCGGCCGACTCGGCGCGCCTGCGGATGAGCTCGAGCCCCTCGAGGCCGATCGAGCGGCAACGCTCGGCGTCCTCGTCGCAGAGCCGAGCCGCTTCGGCGTACGCTGCCTCCGCGCGCTCCGCCTCGGGGACCGCCGCGAGGGCGCGGCGCATTCGCTCGAGCGCCCAGACCAAGTTGTGCGCGGTCGGACGCGTCGCCTGCAGAGTCTGCGCGGCCTCATCGAGCCGCGCGTCCGAGGCATCGCGCCGTGCGGCGAGCGCGAGCCCATAGGCGGCCGTCGCCCCGATCAGCGGCGCGCCGCGCACCACCATCGCTCGAATGGCGCTCGCCGCGTCATCGAGGGTCTCGAGGTCGACGGTCGTGAATTCAAACGGCAGGCGAGACTGATCGATGACGCGGACGGCGCCGGTCGAGGTGGGCCAAATCGTGCGGTAGTGCGCGCCCGAGACTCTCACTGATCGACTTGCGGCAAGCCCATGGAGTGCCGGGATTATACGCGCTCGCGCGCGGCCGACACCCGCGGGGCGGCGCCGTGCTATGTTGGGTCTGCCTCGCGCGCCGAGGATCATCCCGTGGCGCGCCGGAGCGGTTTATGTCACTCGTACGCGGGCTGCTCGATCGACTGCTGCTCATCGGCGCCGTGGTGGCAGGCGGCCTCGTGCCGGGCTTCATCTCGCAGTACCGGCAGCGTCTCGGCGGGCGACTCGATCAGGCCCGGCTCGACCTTGCGCCGTGGCAGAGAATCGCGGACCAGTTCTTCCACGGCGACATCGGCAAGCTCATCCAGTATCACCTCGAGAGCCGGGACCCGACGTTCCACTCCGAGGGCGCGGTGATCCGCTCGCTCACGCTCACGGTGCAGCACCTGCAGAGCGAGGTGGCGGCCCTTCAGGGCAACCTCCTGCAGCAGGCCGCGTATCTCGCGGTGCACACGGACCCGCAGCTCGCGCGCGCCACGCTCGATGCCTGGGTGCCGACCTTCGCTCTCTCGCTTCAGGGCATCGTCTTCGCGCTCGCCTTCGCCGCGGCCTTCTGGCTCATCTTCCAGACGGCCTGGTCGCTCATCGCCGTCGGTGGACGTTGGTCGGCGGCCCGGCTTCGGCGGTCGCCGATTCCCGGCAAGAGCTCTCCGGTCAATCGGTAGCGCGGCCGCGCGCAGGACGCTCCGGCGCGGCTAGAATGCGGCGCGCTAGCGGCCGTGGTCCGGGAAGCGCTCCCAGCCGGTCGGCGAGTCGTAGGGCATGCCGGTGTGCCCCATCGCCTCGATCTCGTGGATCCGGCCGCTGGAGACCTTGAAGACGTGCGCCGCCACGTTGTCGTTCGGCTTGAAGCGCATCGACACCGAGGTGACGCCGGGCACGCCCACGATCGTCTCCGTCGTCTCCTGCATCGGATGGCGGAATTGCGAGAAGCCGAAGACGAGGCCGGTCTGCGGATCGGCGATCATCACCCGGCGCGGCTCGATGCGCCGGATGTAGTCCATCACATGAGTCTTCAGCTGCGCGGCGCAGCCCATGGCCCCCATCGTCGCGCGCCCGGGCGTTGCGGGCGGTGCGTTGCCGGTCGTCTGAATGCCGTTCTCGTGGCGCACGCAATCGGCGGCGAACGGCGCGTTGTTCGCGTCGGCGGTCGTCACGGCCGTGTAGTAGGAGAGGGCGATCGCGAGCATCTCGGCACGCGGGACCCGATCGGAAGGCGGGACGGCTGTGAGGAAGGCGGGTCGCGGCGCTTGGAGGTTCGCGAGGTTCGCGGCCCGGAGGTTGCCGGCCCACAGATGCTCGGCGGCAACGATCTCCCCGTGCCGGATCTTCAGGCGCAGGGCAAGCTCGATCGGCTCGTCCCCGGCCCGCATGACGCCGAGAAAGCCGATCTGCTCGGAGACCGGATCGGGCACGTAGATCTTGAA
>JASHTK010000180.1 GCA_030040575.1 Gammaproteobacteria bacterium | reverse complement strand
CGCCGCGCGCTCAGCAGGCGTCGCGGCTGAAAGCAGAGCGCATCGGCCGGTCGCTTTAAATGCCGCCCTAAGGCCCCATGTACCCATCAAATGAGCACCGACACCGCGCTCTCCCCGCCACCCGCCGACCGTGAATTGCTGGACGCCTATTCCGTCGCGGTGACCTCTGCCGCGGGCGCAGTGGCGCCGGCCGTGGTGCATCTTGATGTCGCTCACACGGGCGCTCGCAGGGGACGCGCCACGGGCTCCGGTTTCTTCTTCACGCCCGATGGCCTCCTGCTCAGCAACAGCCACGTGGTGCACGACTCCCGCGACATCCGCGTGGTCACGCACGAGTCCGAGGAATTCGCGGCGGACATCGTGGGGGATGACCCCGACTCCGACCTCGCGGTGATCCGCATCAGCACCTCGGGCGCGCCGCATGTGAGTTTCGGGCGCTCCGCTGCGCTCAAGATCGGCCAGCTCGCGATTGCCATCGGCAGCCCGTTCGGCTTCGGACACTCGGTGACCACCGGGGTCGTGAGCGCGGTCGGCCGCAGCCTCCGCGCGAGCACGGGGCGGCTCATCGAGGATGTGATCCAGACCGATGCGGCACTGAATCCCGGCAACTCCGGCGGGCCGCTGATCGACTCACGGGGCGCCGTCATCGGCGTCAATACGGCGATCATCCCCGGCGCCCAGGGCATCTGCTTCGCGACCGCGAGCGACACGGCCCAATGGGTGCTCGGCCAGCTGCTCCAGCACGGGCGCGTGCGCCGAGCGTGGTGGGGGATCGCCGGCTTCAACGCGCCGCTCGCCCGGCGCATCGCCCGCCATCACGAGCTCGACAACGTCTCCGGCGTGCGGATCCGCAGCGTCGAGCCGGAGAGCCCCGCCTCGCGCGCCGGCCTCGAGGTGGGCGATCTTATCGTCGAGCTCGATGAGGAGACGGTGTCGGGCATCGATCGGCTCCAGCAGCTGCTCGATCATGAGCGCATCGGTCGCGCGAGCACCGTGACGTTCCTGCGCCGCGCCGCGAAGATGACGGCCTCGATCACCGCCGCCGAGCGACCGCGGTAAGCGCGCGTTGCGGGCGCGTCGCTCCTGCGGATTCGAGCCGTCCTACCAGAGTCCGACGGACCTGAGTCGTCGCGCGACGACCGCTCGCCCGATGAAAAGCCCCGCGGCGACGAGTCCGCTTACGAATGCGGCCAGAGCCACGATCGCAGCGCTCGCCCCGGGGTTGGCGGCCGCCGACGCCAGGGTCTGAATCCACGCACTGGGATCGACTCCCGCGGCCTTCATCTGCTCCAGGAGCAACCACGCCGCGCCAACAGCCGGCAGGCCGTACCGCAGCGTTTGATCCCGCATTCGCCTCCTCAGGGCTCTGGCTGCGGCGGCTTGACGCGCTGCGATCCGGGCGCGAACCCAGAGCAGATCGGGGTCGGGCAGAGTGGGCGCGCTCGCAAGAGAGCCGAGCGTGCGGATCTGCTCCGAGACCTCGGAGATCTCCCTGCAGACCGGACACTGCTCGAGGTGTCTCGACACGTCGGCGTCCCAGTACCCTGCGCGGCGTGCGGCGAGCACGCGAGCCTCGTACGGACAGGTTTCATTTCGCATCGGCCGCCTCCGCTCGAGGAGCGAATCGCTTGAGTGCCCCGGCGAACGCCTTGCGTGCGCGCGACAGCAACACGCGAACGCTCGAGGCCTGCACGCCCGTCGCTGCCGCGATCTCGCCATGATCGAATTCTTCGACGTACGCCATCCACAGCAAGGCACGCTGCGTGGTCTTCAATGCGCCGAAGGCGCGGCTCACGTCGTCGGCGAGGTCGGGTTGAGGCGAATCCTGAGCGAGCTCCGCTGCGGTCCGATCGCGCTCGCCTTCGCGCCGACGCTGCCGCCACCGGTCGACCACGAGGGTCTCCGCCGTGCGATAGAGATAGCCGCGCATGGCGGCTTCCTGCGATGACCGCGGGGGTTTCACGAGGAAGCGCATGAATACGTCCTGCAGAATATCATCCGCCGCATCGATCGATCCGGCCCGGCGCGCGATGTACGCGCGCAGCGCCGGAGCGGTCTTGCGATAGAAGCTGCGGAACGCAGCTTGGTCCATGATGTCTCGCGCCCGGGATGCATCGGTTTCGGCGTGCTCGAGGCCACCGAATCCTACCTCACGAGCTCCACTTCCGGGTCAGCCACAGCCGCAGCAAGGCATTGATGATGAATGCGGCCCCGACCGCGATGAGCAGGGCGCCGAGAGGCGCTCCCCCGGGAAGCATGGTGCGGCTGCGCACCAGGAGAAGTGCGACGCCCGGGCACGCGAGGAGCACGCCCCAGCCGATGCCTATCCCGATTTGCTCCTGGAACGGTCGCGGCGCGGGGACCGGATCGTCCGTCGCGCCGCGCACGAAGAGCTTGCCGGCGTCGCTGTTCAGGAAGTCGGTCAGCTCCTGCGGCGAGGAGAACTTGGCAATGAGCTCCTTCTGCACTTCGGTGCGAAATCGGATCTTGGCGCGAGCGTGCGCCAACCCGAGCCAGGTGCACGCGCCGACGAATACGAACACGAACAGCAAAGGGATGACTGTCTCGAGCGTTGCTTGCACTGTGCGCCCTCCTCGGCGAGATGTTCGCCCTCTTGACGCTCCTCGCGGGAAGAAAGTTAACAGGCCGCCCCCTCATGTCACGGGGAGGGGGTCATCCGCCGGCCTGGGCCGGAAGGTCTCGGTCCGAGCGCTCGATGGAGCGGGCTTCCTTGAGCGGTAATGTCGCGGGCATGAGCGCTGAAGGCGCGACACTCGCTTCGACCGGCGCGGCGGCGACCTTGGGCACCATGACGCTGCGGCACCACCGCTTTCAGACGGCGGTTTACGCGGTCGTCTGGCTCGACGTTATTCAGTATGTTAGTATCATTTTATTGATACTATTATACTGAATATGATTCCGTCTGCTTCATCCCTCGGATTCAGCCCCGAGGCTCAGGCGCGAGACCGGAGCCAGATGGCTTTCCTGTCCTCATTAATGCGTCAGGGTGCTGACCGGTTCATTCTCAAGGGTGGTATGGCGATGCGCGCCCTGTACGGAAGTGCTCGGCTCACGAAGGACGTCGACTTCGATTGCGCAGACTCGGTCTCGGACCGGTCGCTCGCCACACGTATCCCCCATGCCCTCGCGCAGGCCGCGCGCTCCGCCGGAATCATCGAGCAGCAAATCGATCGGACCAAGTCGGGTGAGCGCGCAAGCCGATGGCGCCTCGTCGGACGCACCCGCGACGGCGTTGCAGTCACCTGGGAAGTCGAGCTCTCAAGACGAGGCGTCCCCGACGCACGCTACGTGGAGACCCGCCCCATCCAGCCGCCGTACGAGTATACGATCGCCCCATTCATTGCCCGCGTCTACAGCGAAACGGCGCTGGCCGCCGGCAAAGTCAATGCGTTGCTGAGTGCCAATCGCAGCGTTCCGCGTGACGTCTACGATCTCGCGGAACTGGTGCGGCGCGGGGCATCGCCGGTTGCCCTCTGGATCGAGCACCTCTCGCGCGAGAACCTGGAGCGCAAGCGCGATGCCGTCCTACCCAAAGTGGCACTCATCGATTTCCCTCTGGCTAACGCGGAGCTCTTGCCCTACCTCGCCCGCGATATCCGCGCCACCATCGATGAGAAGAGGTGGAGTGATATACAACTCGAGGTGGTCGAAGGAGTCGGACGGTGGTTTGAGCATGCGATCCCGCAGTCGAAAACCGCGAAGGAAATGAGTCGTGACCCGCAAGCCGACCACGATCTTGCTGGACGCTGAAGCACCTCGAGTTTTGACGGTGCCGATGGTCGCCGCCGCCTTCGCGGATCGGCGCAAGAAGGCTGCGCGCAACACGGTCTTCAAGTGGATCCGCGAGCAGATCGACGCCGGCGTCTTGCGGCCGGTGACGAGAGGGCTTTACTTGAACCAGCTCGCTCGCCCTCAGCCCGGCCCTGCCGAAGCTGCCAGCTTCATTCGCTCCGGAGCGATCGTGAGCCTGCAAACGGTACTCGGCGACGCTGGCATCACGAACAGCTACTCCGACATCGTCACATCGGTTCTGCCCATCCGCGCCGGTGTCGCACAGTCGAGCCGGCCCGTGATGGCGAGTGGGATCGAGTATCGCTTCCACGTAATGCCCGCCGAACTGTTGGATGAGGAGGCGGGAGCCGTGCAAGATCGAATGGACCTCGTCGTCCTCTATCCCCGAGCGTCGCCCGAGAAGGCACTCCTGGATTGGATCTACCTCGGCGCTTCCCCTCGCACGAAACTGGCGCTTCCTCCCCTCGATATAGACGTGGCGCGTCTCGACAAGCGTCGGCTCAAACGTCTCGCTGATCGGATGAAGTTGTCCAGCCGGCTCGAGGACTACCTCGCACGGAAGCGGAATTACGACAAGGATCCTGGCGTCCGCGCAAATGCCTCGCTTTCCATGCCCTGACCTGCCATCGGAACGGCCGCGCATCGAATCGTCATCCCGCCGCGTATTCGCCGAGCACCGCACAAAGAACCTCACGGAGCGGGTGCAAGGGCCGTAGAACCGATGGGCTGGTATCCTGCCCGAATATGACCGACACCGAAGGTCTCGTCGGGAGCGCTGCACTGTCGGCCGCTGCGGCGGGCATTGTGCACTATGTGCCTCCTCCCGCTTGGGTTCACCACGATCCTGGGCCTGCGGTGCCACAGGGTCCACTGGACGATTTCACGGACCTGGGTGTGCTGCGCGTTCTCCACGACATGCAGCTGAGTCTCATGGAGCCCGGCGCCATGCTGCATCTGCGCGTCGTGCAGCGCGTTCTGACGCGCGCGGGTGCTGAGCGAGCCGCGAATCTGGCGATCGAATTCGACCCGACGCACGAGCGTCTCGAGGTGCACAGCATCTGCATCCGCCGAGACGGCGAGCGCAGGGAGCATGCGAGGCCGGATGCGATGCAGTTGCTTCGACGCGAATCGCAGCTCGAGCGCCTCGCGCTCAACGGCCGCCTGACGGCCTCGCTCGTCGTGCCGGACCTGCGCGAGGGGGACGAGCTCGAGATCAGCTTCACGCAAATCAGTGCCGTTCCGGCGCTGTCGGGACGCTACGGCGGCTGGTTGATTTTCAACGCATACGCTCCGTGGATCGAGACGCGGTTGCGGCTCATTCGTCCATCGTCGCGACCGATCGCGCTCAAGCCGTTCAATGCACCGCCGATC
>JASHTK010000179.1 GCA_030040575.1 Gammaproteobacteria bacterium | reverse complement strand
GCAATCACGTCATTTGCATCGACGTCGATGCCGGGAAGATCGAGCGGCTGAAGGGCGGCGAGGTGCCGATTCACGAGCCCGGGCTCGAGGCGCTCATCAAGCGCAACCGCGAGGCCGGCCGGCTCGAGTTCACGACGGATGCGGCGAAGGGGGTCGACCATGGACTCTTCCAGCTGATCGCCGTCGGCACGCCGCCCGACGAGGACGGCTCGGCCGATCTGCGGTACGTCCTCGCCGTGGCGCGCACGATCGGTACTCACATGAGCCGCTACAGCATCGTGATCACCAAGTCGACCGTGCCGGTCGGTACGGCGGACAAGGTGCGCAGGGAGGTGGAGGCGACGCTGCAGGCGCGGCGCTCGGGAATCGAGTTCGACGTGGTCTCGAACCCCGAGTTCCTGAAGGAGGGAGCGGCCATCCAGGACTTCATGAAGCCGGACCGCATCATCATCGGCACCGACAATCCGCGCACAGTGGAGCTCATGCGCGCGCTCTACGAGCCGTTCACGCGCAATCACGAGCGCTTCATCGTCATGGACGTGCGCTCCTCGGAGCTCACCAAGTACGCGACGAACGCGATGCTCGCGACGAAGATCAGCTTCATGAACGAGCTCGCGAACGTCGCCGAGCGGGTCGGCGCGGACATCGAGAAAGTCCGCGTCGGGATCGGCTCCGATCCGCGCATCGGCTACAGCTTTATCTATCCCGGGACGGGCTACGGAGGATCGTGCTTCCCGAAGGACGTGCAGGCGCTCATCCGCTCGGCACGCGAGGCGGGACACCAGCCGGACGTCCTCGGGGCAGTGGAGGCGGTGAACGCGCGGCAGAAGGAGGTGCTCGTGCGCAAGATGCACCGGCACTTCGGCGAGCGGCTCGGCGGCCGCACCATCGCCCTGTGGGGGCTCGCCTTCAAGCCGAACACGGACGACATGCGCGAGGCGCCGTCACGCACCATCATCGATCGGCTGTTGCAGGCCGGCGCGAGGGTGAGGGCGTACGATCCCGTCGCCCTGGAGGAGGCACGCCGCATTTACGCAGCGGCCGGCCCGGACTTTACGCTGTGCCGCAACGCCTACGAGGCGGCGGAAGGCGCGGACGCACTCGCCATCGCGACCGAGTGGCAGGAATTTCGCAGCCCCGACTTCGAGCGCCTGCGGGATCTGCTGAAGCACCCGCTCATCTTTGACGGCCGCAACCTCTACGACCCGGCGGTGCTCGCGCGATTCGGATTCACGTACTACGGAGTCGGTCGGGGAAAGTCGGTCGAGGGGGCTTAGCCCCCTCACGAGGCGAGCAGGTCCATCTGCGGCTCGCCCGCCCGGCGGCCCACGTGCGCCCGCTCGAGCGCGAGCAGCCTGCGCTTGATCTCGAGGCCGCCTCCGAAGCCGGTGAGCGAGCCGTCCGCGCCGATGACGCGGTGGCAGGGCACGACGATCGGAAGAGGATTGGTGCGGTTCGCAAGCCCCACGGCGCGTGAGGCTTGCGGGTGACCAATGCGGCGCGCGAGCTCGCCGTAGGAGACCGTCTCGCCGTACGGAATTCGCGTGAGGGCCTGCCAGACGGCGCGCTGGAACGGGCTGCCCCGCGGGGCGAGCGGCAGATCGAACTCGCGGCGCGCGCCCGCGAAGTACTCCTCGAGCTGAGCCAACACGGGCCTGAACGGCCTCGCGCTTGCGAGCCAGGTGGGAGGCGCCCGCCGCGCGTGCGGACCCGCTTGGAAGGAGATGAGCTCGAGCTTCCGGCCGTCGCCGGCGAGCAGCAGCGGACCCACAGGTGATTCCATCTGATGCCAGTACATCATGCGTTCTCCGCTCAGTGTCGCCCGGCGCCTGCCACGGACCAGTCGAGGGGGGCGAGATGCTGCATGGAGAGGACGATACGCCCTCTGCGGTCGGCGAACTAGCGGTTTTCGGACGTCGTTCCGGTCCCGATCCGGAACGAGCGTGGCATACTGGATTGCCATGCTAACGCCCGTCATTCTCTCCGGCGGGGCCGGCACGCGGCTCTGGCCGCTCTCGCGCGAGCTGTATCCGAAGCAGCTGCTCGCGCTCATCGGGGAGCGCACGATGCTTCAGCAGACCGTCGTGCGCCTCGAGGGGCTCGGTGCCTCGGCGCCGGTCGTCGTGTGCAACGAAGCGCATCGGTTTCTAGTCGCGGAGCAACTGCGCCAGCTCGGTGTCGAGCCTCGCGCGATGGTGCTCGAGCCCTTCGGGCGCAACACGGCGCCCGCCATCGCGCTCGCGGCTCACGCCGTGCTCCAAGGCACACGGCCCGACGGCGGCGGGGTCGATCCGGTATTGCTCGTGCTTCCCGCGGATCACGTCATACGCGACGTGGCCGCCTTTCACCGCGCGGTTCGGGTGGCCGTCGGCGCCGCCGAGCAGGGACGGCTCGTCACGTTCGGCATCGTGCCCACCGCGCCGGAGACCGGATACGGCTACATCCAGCGCGGCGCGGCGGTCGGCGCCGCTCACCGCATCGCGCGGTTCGTCGAGAAGCCCCCCGCCGAGCGCGCTCGGGAGTTCCTCGCCTCGGCGGACCATTACTGGAACAGCGGCATGTTCGTGTTTCGCGCGCGCCGCTACCTCGAGGAGCTCGAGCGCTTCGCTCCGCAGATTGCCAGGGCCTGCGAGGCCGCCTGGCGAGGCGCCACGGCGGACCTCGACTTCACCCGGATCGACGCCCGCGCGTTCGATCCGTGCCCCGCGGACTCGATCGATTACGCGGTCATGGAGAAGACCTCCGATGCGGTCGTCGTGCCGCTCGATGGCGGCTGGAGCGATGTCGGCTCCTGGGCAGCGCTGCACGAGGCGAGCGAGGCCGACCGTCACGGCAACGTCGCCCGAGGCGATGTGATCTGCGAGGACTCCGAGGGCTGCTACCTCTACTCCGAGAGTCGCCTGGTCTCGGTCGTCGGACTCAAGGACCACGTCGTCGTCGAGACCAAGGACGCCGTGCTGGTCGCGCCGAAGGACCGCGTGCAGGACGTGAAGAAGCTCGTCCACCGGCTGAAGCAGCAGGGCCGGTACGAGCACTCGCTCCACCGGGAGGTGTTCCGGCCCTGGGGGAGCTACGACAGCATCGAGAGCGGGCCGCGGTTCCAGGTGAAGCGCCTGAAGGTCAAGCCGGGCGCGACGCTGTCCCTGCAGCTGCATCACCATCGCGCGGAGCACTGGATCGTCGTCACGGGCACCGCGCGCATCACGCGGGGCGAGGAGGTCTTCCTGCTCGAGGAGAACCAGTCCACGTACATCCCGATCGGCGTGAAGCACCGGATCGAGAACCCGGGGAAGATTCCCCTGCACATCATCGAGGTGCAGTCGGGGTCCTACCTCGGCGAGGACGACATCGTGCGGCTCGAGGATCGCTACGGGCGGGAAGGGACGTCGAAGTAGCCTCATGGCGAAGCTCACGTCGTTCAAGGCTTACGACATCCGGGGCCGCATCCCCGACGAGATCGACGATCAGCTGGCGTACGACGTGGGACGTGCCTACGCCGCCTATGTCAGGCCGCAAAATGTCGCGGTCGGCTACGACATCCGCCTGTCGAGCCCGAAGCTCGCCACCGCGGTGAAGCGCGGGCTCACGGAGTCCGGCGTGGACGTGCTCGACATCGGCCTGTGGGGCACGGAGGGCATCTACTTCGCCACCGCCGCCGAGCATCTTGGCGGGGGGATCATGGTCACGGCGAGCCACAACCCGCCCGACTACAACGGCATGAAGCTGGTGCGGGGCGAGTCGCGGCCCATCAGCGCCGACACGGGATTGAAGGACATCCGCGCGCTCATCGAGGAGGGGCGGCTTCCGGGACCTGCCGCAAGGCCGGGGACCGAGCGGCCCCTCGACGTTCGCGGCCGGTACATCGAGCATCTGTTGAGCTCGGTGGACCGCGCGAAGCTCAAGGGGCTCAAGGTCGTCGTGAACGCCGGCAACGGTGGCGCGGGACTCATCATCGATCAGCTCGAGCCGCACCTGCCCTTGGAGCTCGTGAAGATCCATCATCGGCCCGACGGGCACTTCCCGAACGGTGTACCGAACCCGATGCTCGAGGAGAACCGGGTCGCGACGAGCGAGGCGGTTCGCCGCGCGGGCGCCGACGTGGGGCTCGCCTGGGACGGGGACTACGACCGGTGCTTCTTCTTCGACGAGCAGGGCCGATTCATCGAGGGCTACTACCTCGTCGGGCTGCTCGCGGAGGTGTTCCTGCGGCGCCATCGCGGCGCGCGCGTCGTTCACGACCCGCGGGTCACCTGGAACACGATCGACATCGTGCGGCGCTGCGGAGGTGAGCCGGTGCTCTCGAAGTCGGGGCACGCCTTCATCAAGCAGAAGATGCGGGAGGCCGATGCCGTCTACGGCGGGGAGATGAGCGCCCACCATTACTTTCGCGACTTCTACTACTGCGACAGCGGCATGATCCCCTGGCTGCTCGTCCTGCAGCTGATCGGCGAGCGCGGTCAGCCGCTCTCCGCCCTGGTCGGCGAGCGCATGCGACTTTATCCGGCGAGCGGCGAGATCAACTTGCGACTCGAGGGGGAGCCGGACGGTGTTCTCGCACGGACGCGGGAGCGTTACGGGCCGGGCGCCGTTTCGGTCGATCTCCTCGACGGGCTCTCGGTTGAGCACGACGACTGGCGCTTCAACCTGCGGGCCTCGAACACGGAGCCTCTGGTGCGGCTCAACGTCGAGTCTCGGGGCGATGAGGCCCTGATGCGCGGGAAGACCGACGAGCTGGTGCGATTCCTCGAGGGCTGAGCCGTCAGCTCCCGACGATCACCGGTTCCCCGAACGTGCCCGGGTCGGAGGTCTCGTTGAGCATCACCGCGGCGCCGCCTCCGTCCGCCGTCACGATGTCGAGGAGCGAGTTGTTGCCGAGCTCGGCGATGGCGATGGCAACCGGGTTCCCGAGTCCGATGTAGAGGTGCGGCGTCTGGAAGGTGCCCGCGCTCCCGGGGGTATTGAGCAGCACGCTGACGCTGCCCGTTCCGAGCGGCTCGCTGCTCGCCACCGCGAGATCCGGCAGGCCATCGCCGTTCACGTCGCCCACGGCGACCGCGAGCGCGCTGTAGGTGCTGTAGGGCACGGCGGTCGCGAAGGTGGGCTGGGCGCCGGGAGCCGCCGGGGGGTTCTGCAGCAGCACGTACACGCCCGAGGTGCCGAGGCCGGTCTCATCGGCCTCCTCGCAGGTGACGATGAGGTCCGGGAGTCCATCGCCGTTCACGTCCGCGATCACGACACGGTGGAGCAGGCCGGGGAGGGAGATATCGACGCGCGGGAGAAAGCTGCCCGGGTTCGCCGGGTCGTGGAAAAAGATGGAGAGCGTGCCGTAGTCCGCGCTTCCGTCGGTGTAGTAGTAGCTCGCCATCACGATGTCGGGGGGCGCGCTCGCATCGCCGCTCAGATTGGCGCACGCGATGCCGTAGACCGAGTTCGGATTGGGCTCGACGCCCTCGGTCGGCGCAGATCCGATGAGGGTCGCGGGCTGGAACGTGCCCGGATCGGCCGGCGTGTTGGCGAGCAGGCTCACGCCGCCCCCGACGGCGGTGAGAATGCCCTCGACCGGCTCCTCGAGAACGTAGCCGACCAGGATGTCGGGGTATCCGTCGGCATTCGCATCGCAGATGGCCACATCCTCGGGCGAGAAGGTGCCGGTCGAGCCGGGTGGGGCGACCGGCAGATTGACGGCCTTCGCGTAGCTTGCCGCACCGGAGCCGTTCTGCAGCAGGACCGAGACCGTGCCGTCGTTGACGTTCGACACCGCCAGATCGACGGTGTTCGGAGTGAGAGCGCCGGCCGCGATGGCCGAGGGGTTGCCCTGGGTTCCGAAATGCACCGCGGTCTCGAACGTGCCGGGCTTGTTCGGGTTCTGCACGATGACCGCGACGTATCCCGGCTTCTCCTGCGTGCTGAGCTCGTCGATCTGGGCCTGGGCGAGGGCGATGCTCTGGTAGCCGCTGCCGGTGATATCCGCGGTCAGCACCGCGGCCGGGGCGTTGAACTGGTAGGCGTTCGCGCCTCCGCAGCCTGCGAGCCCGGCAAACCCGGCGAGCGCCGCGCACACTGTAATCAATCGTAAGGCGGAGCGCCCATCGAGCATCGTGTCCATGAAGACCCCTGCTTTGGTCGAAATGCGCAAGTGTAACGCGGTGCCGGTGGATGAGTTGACGCCGCGCGCGGTGGGATCGGGTCGAGGCGGGCGAGGGTACTAGGCGGCGCCGAGGGCCGCAATCCCCGCGCGGGCAATCTCCGCGTCCTCGGACGACTTGACTCCCGACACGCCGACCGCGCCGATCACCTGGCCCTCGACGGTGATCGGGACTCCCCCCTCGAGCATCCCCTCGAGCGGCGCCGTGACGAAGGCCGTGCGGCCCTGATTGATCGAGTCCTCGAACGCCTTCGATTCGCGCCGGCCGAGCGCGGCCGCGATGCTCTTCGAGACGGCCATGCGGGCGGTGAAGGGCGGGGCCCCGTCGGCGCGCTCCAGCATGAGCAGGTGTCCGCCGTCGTCGCAGACGCAAATGGTGACGGCCCACTTGCGCGACTGCGCATAGGCCGTCGCGGCTGCGACGATGCGGTGGGCATCTTCGAGGCAAAGATAAGGCTTGCTCTTCATGGACTCGTTCCAGCGTTGCCCGAGCGTGCCGAGCCCGGCGCGGTGCGCCGCCCTGCGGCCCCGCGCATCCTACAGCGAGCCTCACTCGCGGAGGAAGTCGCCGCGCGGCGCGGGGATCACGAGGCGGTCATCGAGCTCCCCCGTGTACCATCCGCAGGATGCCGAGAGCCGACAGGGGAGGCGCGTGATGGCCGAGGCGGGAAGACGGTTGACGAGCCGGGCGCCGGCGCGCGCGCGATGGTGCGGCTGGGCGGTGCTGTGCGATTGGGCGACGCTCTGCGGCTGCGCGGCGCTCTGCGGCTGCGTGGCGCTCTGCGGCTGTGCGGCGAGGCCGACGATCTGTCCGCCGCCCGCGCCCCCCGTTCCCCAGGCCGAGTACCGTTCGGCCCGATGGTCCGATCTGCCGGGATGGACCGCCGACCAGATGAAAGAGGCGTGGCCCGCGCTCCTGGAATCCTGCAACGCCGTCGGCGCGCGCGCTCCCTGGCAGATTCCGTGCGCTGCGGCGCAAGCGGCCCATCCGGCCACCTCGCAGGACGTTCGCGCATTCGTCGAGCGCTACTTCGAGCCGTACAGCATCGGCGCGCGCGCGGGCAGGCGCGCGAGCCGAGACGGCCTGATCACGGGTTACTTCGAGCCCCTGCTGCACGGCGCCCGCTCGCCGTCGGCCGGGTTCGCGACGCCCCTTTACTCCCCACCGCCCGATCTGCTCACCGTCGATCTCTCCTCGGTTTACCCCGAGCTCGAGGGCGAGCGCGTGCGCGCGCGGCTCGAGGGCAACCGGGTCGTGCCGTACTACAGCCGCGCGGACCTCGCGCACGATGCCTCCCTCAAAGGCCACGAGCTCGTGTGGGTGAGCGATGCGCTCGATGCGCTCTTTCTCGAGATTCAAGGCTCAGGTCGCGTGCAGCTGCAGAGCGGGGAGACGATCCGCCTGCACTACGCCGATGAGAACGGGTATCCCTACCGGTCGATCGGGCGCTATCTGGTCGATCACGGTGAGCTCAAGGCGCAGGATGCCACGATGCTCGGCATCCGCGCGTGGGCGCGCTCGCACCCGAGCGGCGTGCAAGCGCTGCTCGATGCGGACCCGAGCGTCGTGTTCTTTCGCGAGGAGCCGCTCGGGGATCCCGCCCTCGGGCCGAAGGGCTCGCTCGGCGTGCCGCTCACGCCCGGCCGATCGGTCGCGGTCGATCCGGCATCCGTGCCGCTCGGCGCACCGGTGTTTCTCGCCACGACGTTCCCGGACTCCGGCGTGAGGCTCGAGCGGCTCGTCGTCGCGGAGGATACCGGAGGGGCCATTCGCGGTCCCGTGCGCGCCGACCTGTTCTGGGGAACCGGAGCGGAAGCGGCGGGCGAGGCGGGCGACATGCGTCAGTCCGGGCGCATGTGGCTCCTCTGGCCGAAAGGCATGCCGCTTCCCGCCCCGTAGAGGGAAGCGTGCCGGTCGGAGAGCCTCACGAGGCCGGTCGGCACGGCACCAGAAGCTTCGAGATACAGACCTGCACGATCTCGCCGCGCTGATTGCACGTCTCGGTGCGCATCGTGACGCGGCCGCGGTCCGTGCGGGAGCGGGAGGGCTCCGTCGCGAGCACCTCGCCGCGCACGCTGAGCGTATCGCCCGGCTTCACGGGCTTCAGCCAGCTCACGTCCGCGCCGAGTCCCACGGTTCCACCGGCGAGCGGTGGGCCACCGTCGAGGATGAGGCGCATCGTGAGCGCTGCGGTGTGCCAGCCGCTCGCCACGAGCCCGCCGAAGACGCTCGCGCGTCCGGCCGCAGCATCGAGATGGAAGGGCTGCGGATCGAACTCGGCGGCGAACGCCCTGATCTCAGCCTCATCGACCGTGCAGGTGCGACCGCCGCTGAAGCGCTGTCCGGGCTGAAGATCCTCGAAGTACAGGCGCTGCCCCGCGCCGGGGCTCGTCATGCGTTCGTTCCTGCGGCCATTCTCAAGCCTTGTTAATTTCGGTCACGACCATTATAAAACGACCGATATTTCCGCCGGCACAATGCCGTGATGGCGCGAGTGCACCGATTCCGACGACCGGGCGGGGCACTCGAGCATTGCCGCCGGGGGCCGATCGAATTCCAGGTCAGGGGAGGAAAGGCGTGGCAATGAAATACCGGCTGCTGGGCCACAGCGGCCTGCGGGTATCCGAGATATCGCTCGGCACCATGACCTTCGGCGAGGACTGGGGCTGGGGCTCGGCGCGGGATGAGGCGCACAGGATTTACGCCGCTTACCGCGAGGCCGGTGGGAATTTCATCGACACGGCAAACGTCTACACCAACGGCACCAGCGAGCGGTTCGTCGGGGAGTTCATGAAGGGCCATCGTGAGAGCGTGGTCCTCGCAACCAAGTACTCGAATGCCATGCCCGGTGCCGACCCGAACGCCGCCGGCAATCATCGCAAGAGCATGCTGCAGGCGGTCGAGGCGAGCCTGAAGCGATTGCAGACCGACTACATCGACCTGTACTGGATGCATATCTGGGATGGGGTCACGCCGGTCGAGGAGGTCATGCGCGGGCTCGATGACCTCGTGCGTGCGGGCAAGGTGATCTACGTCGGTATCTCCGATGCGCCGGCCTGGTGGATCGCGGGCGCGAACTCACTCGCGCAGCTTCGTGGCTGGACTCGCTTCATCGGCCTGCAGATCGAATACAGCCTCATCGAGCGCACGGTCGAGCGCGAGCTGATTCCGATGGCGCAGGCGTTCGACGTGGGCGTGGTGGCCTGGTCGCCGCTCGCAAGCGGCCTGCTGAGCGGCAAGTACCACGATGGCGCGGGCAAAGCGGAAGGCCGGCTCTCGGGGCAAGGCATGGAGCAGTTCCTCCCCGAGAAGCAACGCGCGGACCGGATCATCGCAGCGGTGCGATCGGTGGCGGGGCAAGTCGGCCGCAGCATGGCGCAGGTCGCGCTCGCGTGGCTTCGCCACCAGGCGGTGCCGGTGATCCCAATCATCGGTGCGCGGAGGCTCGCGCAGCTCGAGGATAATCTCGCCAGCCTCCATCTGGAGCTCTCCGCGGCGCAACTGAAGTTGCTCGATGAGGCGAGCCGGGTCGATCTCGGTTTCCCGCAGGAGTTCTACGCCAAGGAGCTGGTGCGCACACTCAGGTTTGGAGGTCTGGCGGACCGCCTCGTGCGCTGATGCGATAGGGACGCATCGCCGGGTGACCGCTCGGGATGAGGGGCCACCGATCCCGCTAGCATCCGCCGCCGTGCTCGCGCGAGTTGCGTTGCCGCTGACACGGAGCGGATTGCGGGAATTCACTAACAAGAGTTTGGCGGCCTACCGCCCGAGGATCGTATCAATGCCCGCGAGAACGAGCTCAAATCGGCGGCGTGGGATCTTGCGCACGCGCTCGGTGAGCTGCTGCTTGTCCAGGGCCACGATCAGGGACACATTCGCGACCGAGTCCCGCGCCAACCCCGTTTCGTGACCAGGCAACAGGACGTTGCCGGGGGCATCGGCCCACCTGAGATTACTGGTCAGCGGAACGCACACGGCAGTGCCGATGCGACTGCGGTTGAGCGCGTTGCCCTGGACGACGACGACGGGCCGGCGGTCACCGGCTTCGGACCCAGTGGGCTCTTCGAGGTC
>JASHTK010000018.1 GCA_030040575.1 Gammaproteobacteria bacterium | reverse complement strand
CGGTCTTGCCGGTGCCGGGCGGCCCGTAGAGCAGCAGTCCGCTCGGGGCGGCCTTGTCGGCCCGGTTGAACAGCCGGATCTTCTGCATCAGGTCTTCCTTGGTCTCGGGCTTGAGCACGATCTGTCCCCAGATCTGCTGCAGCTGCTCCTCGGGGAGCTCCTTGCCCTGCGGAATCGCCTCCCGGATCAGCAGCTCGCGCGTCAGGCGCACCTCCTCCGCGCTCTCGCTTGCCCCGACGGCCTCGTCCATCGCTCGCTCGACCAGCTTCACGAGCTGGCGGCCGCTCCTGCCCTTCAGGCGCTTGCCGAGGTATGTGGCGATCTCCTCGACGTCGAGCGCTGGATCGACCGGCGACTCGGCGATCAGCCGCCGCAGCAGCTCCGTGCGTCCGGCCTCATCGGGCAGAGGGATCTCGATCCGCCGCGTGAAGCGCTCGAGGATGCCGGGGTCGATCTGATCCGGCCGATTGGTCGCGGCGAGCACGATCATCGGCCGGTCGCTCTTCGCCACCCCCTCCATCTGAGCGAGCATCTCGTTGACGAGCTCCACCGTGTACTGATCGTCGGAGCCTCCGTCGCGCGCCGGACAGGCCGCGTCGATCTCGTCGATGAACAGCACACACGGCGCCTTGCTGCGCGCGCGCTCGAACAGCTCGCGCGTCTTCTGTCCCGACTGGCCCATGTAGCCCGCCTTCAAGTCGGCCGCGGTCGCGGACTCGAATTTCACGCCGCCCTCGTTCGCGAACGTGCGCGCGATGTCGGTCTTGCCCGTCCCCGGGGGACCGAACAGCAGGATGTTCGGGATGTTGACCCGCTTCTCGCGGTAGCGATCCGCATCGCGCAGCACGCGGACGGCGCGCTGCAACTGCGCCTTGATCTCCGCGGGCAGCACGAGCCGATCCCAGGTCTTGGTTGGATCGGCGCCGACGTGGCCGAGCACCGTCTGAGCGGCCGCGCGCCACTGCGCCTCGGTCGGGGCGTTCGGCACCGAGAGCGTGCGCACCTCGCGCACGATCTCGCGCAGATCGTGGAGCGAGGCGCTACCGGCGCTCTCGATCAGCCAGCGCGGCGCGGCGCCCGGCACTTGGTTCTCGCGGATGGCGCTCGCGAGGATGATCTCGCGCCCGGCCGCATCGGGCGGCCTGATCTCGATCTTCGAGCCGCCGAACTGGGCGAGGATGCGAGGGTGCAGGTTCTGCTCGCTCTGCGCGGACATGACCACCCAGATGCCGCTCTTGCCCGGCTCGTGCCGCACCCACTCCTCGAGCCAGGCGAGCCGCGCCTCCCGCCCGGCGCTCTCCTGGTCGCCGGCGCGGCCGAAGACCTGATCGGCGTACTCGATGAACAGCAGCACCGGGGGCCGCGCGAGCTGCGCGGCCCACAGCTCCTTGATGCTCTGCGCGGAGGCGAGCTGATCGGCGCTCGGCTTGACGAACTGCGCGAAGGCGGACTCGGCGATCTTGCGGGCGAGGTGCTCCTTGCCGTTGCCCGGATAGCCGTAGAGCAGGATGCCGTTCGGCGTCGCGTTGTCGCGCATGTTGAACAGGTCGATGCGCCGCAGCAGGAACTCGAACACGTTGTCCGCGACGTAGACCTGCCGCCAGAGGTTCTCGAGCTGCGCGACGTTCGCGAGCAGCGCCTCGGCGCGCGGGATCGCGGCGCTCTGCTCGATCTCGCGCCACTTGAGATCACCGTAACCGCGGGTCGCCTCGCAGATCGGCTCGAGCTCCGCGCCGTGCTGCATGAACGCCTCGGTCACCATCACGCTGTAATTGCTCATCAGCGCGCAGTTCGGCGGGAAGCCGGCGAGAGTCAGGTTGCCGCTCGGCTCGCGGCGGTAGACGCCCACGTTGTCGAACGCGATGAGAAAGCCGCCGAGGGCACGCGCATCGGACTGCTGGGTGAGGGTGATCTCATCGAGCGGCTTCGGGTTCCCCCCGGCGTTGATGCGCAGCGCGCGGCAGCTGAGCGCTCCGGGCAGGCCGCTCGGCACCTGGTTCGCGTAGAGGTATCCGAGCCGCGGAGCCTTGATGCCCGGCGCGCTCTTCTCCAGGGCGTCCATCGCGCCGCGGGTCTGCGCGCGGCGCACGACGAAGAAGACGATGACGACGGCGATCCCGTAAAGGATGAGTAGGCCTGGCAGGCCGCTGCGGACCAGCAGGATCAGCACGAGGATCAGCCGCTCGAGCGGGGTCGGCAGGATGGAGAAGAGCCAGCCGAGGAGCTCCCGCCCGAAGAGCGAGGTCACGAGCAGGAACAGGCAGAACCCGAGCAGGAGCCTCCCGAGGAAGGTGCCCCGGCGATAAAAGCGCAGGAGGGCACCGGTGATCGGGCGCAACGCGAGCGCATCGACGATCGCCTTGGAGTTGCTCGCAACGCGCTTGCGGAGCAGCGATTGCGTCGTCGAGTAGACCCGGCCGCCGAGGGCGCGCAGGTCCTGGCGGACGCTGTCCACCACCGCGGCGTTCTGCTGGAGCGCAACCTGCGTCTCCGTCAGCGCGTCCATGGCCGCCGTGACGCTCGCCTGATACTTCTCGCGCACCTGGCCGAGGATCCGCTCGCGACCACTCGCGCCCGCGGCACCCGTGGGTGCGGGGCTCGCCGCAGGGGGTGGCGGAGGCGGGGCGGCGAGCGGCGAGGGGCCGCGTGGATTCACGGTTGCCATGCGTTCATCTCCGGCTCTTCGAGTCGCATTCGATCATCTTTGGCGTGACGGTGCTGGGGCGCGGCCCGACTAGCATCCCATGTACTTCCAAACGGCGGCGAGCATCTTGCTCTCCTGCTCTTTCGCGCCGGTGATGGACTGCTTCACTGCGCAGAACTGGCCGGGAAGGGTCTTGTCCGTGCTCGCGTTGTTGTCGAGAGAGACGCTGTAGGTCGACGTCAACTGCCTTCCGCGATACTGGGTGGGATCGGCGAGCCCCTGCCTCGTCCACTTGATCACCTCGGTCACCTGAGTGCCGCGCATGACGAAATCGACGAACGTTTTCGTCAACGGCGTCCCGTTGCCGAGGTTGGCGCTCGCTTCATCGTTGACCAGATGAGCGCCGTCGTTCATCCGCTCCGGAATCAGGCAAGGCCTGCCCGTGCCGCCGTCATCGAGATACCACTGTCCGTAGGTGCGCAGCACCGCGTTGCCGCCGGCCCCGGTGTAGTAGCCTGTGGCGCTGCAGTGAGTGTTCTGGGTGTCACAGCTGGCACAGTTGCCTGACGAGGAGTCGCAGGCCGTGGAGACGAATTGAATGATGTGCATCATGCTGGGCCGGGGCTTGCTCGATGCGCACGGGACGTTTTGATTCCCGGCCGTCGGCTGGGGCGTGCCGCCACCCAGCAGCTTGAAGAGGATCCCATCGAGCGTGAGACCGGCACAGAAGTGCGTCAGCACCAACGCGTAGGGCGTCTTGAGGGTCCAATCGCGAGCGCTCACGACCGGATAAGTCTGGTGCGGACATGTCCACCACACGTCGAAGCCGATCGTGACCGTCGCGTTGTTCCCATACACCGTCTGGTCCGCGACGGGAAAGATGCAGCCCGACGGCGCCTGGTAATTGGCAACGTAGCTCTTGGATTGCGGATCCTGTTTCTGAACGACGAGCAGATCGCAGGCGACCCGGGCGCTCGAGCCGGTCTGCGCCGCCTTCAAGGGATCCAGGGTAAAACTCGCGATGGCGTGACCGGCACCGGAGCGCTGATCGGCGTTGAGGACGCTGACGCGGGCGACGGGTATGTCGCCGTTGAGAATAGGACGAACGGCGAACGCCGTGCCGCTGCAGAGCTCGCCCCTCTTGCAGGGGACGCTGCAGGTCTCGTGCTCGTACGCCGTCTGGATGGGCAGGATCGGCGTCACGCACACCACGACGTTGGGCTCGATCGCCGTGAGCGAGCCGTGGAGTAGGCCGACGATGACGCTATTGCCTCCGCGGTCCGGCACCGGGGGGACGATGGCCGCTGCCGTCGTGATCGCATAACAGGGGACGTGCGCCGGGTCGAGCACGTCGCAGCCCCCGGGCTTGTGCCTCGGGATCATGCCGGCGGTGACGGGCTTGTGCTTCGGCAGAAGCGAGGACAGGGGATTCTGAGCCAGTGACGGCGCAGGGCTCTGCAGCGCCGCGCGCAACTGCTGCAGGGAGAGCGGGCTCTGCAGGTCGTTCCAGTAGTGTGCAACCACGGCGGCGCCCGCCGCCAGGAGCAAGAGGTTGCGCAACTTCATCGGATGAGGCGGTCCATTCGTTCGAGTGGTCGCTCGGTGCTCTTTGGATCGCCCGCGCCCGCCGTCTTCGCGGCGCTTTCCCCAGCTTGAACCCCATGCACCCGGCGAGACCGATCGATCGGGAGCACTGGCCGAATTGGCCGCGTGTGCCTCAGAGGTGCGCGGCGAGTATGCGGCCAGCCAGCGGCCTGCGGCAACAGATCTGCGAGGCCGTCCCGGCTATCCCGCGGATTTCCCAGTGGATCGATGGAATGTTGCAGGCGAGGGCTGCGCTCTGTTGCGCTGCAATAAGGCGGGTCCACCGGAGGAAGCAATCGCTGCTGCACCGCGGGGCAGGTGTGCCGCGACACGATGGACGCCTGCGATTGGTCCGAGATGCGACCTCTCGAGCGCAAGGATGCGAGCCACGGGGCCGAGGAGTCGATCGGGGGATTCCCGAGCCTTGTTGACCGCATCAACATGGGCGTACGCTCATCAAAGACGCGCATCGGGGAGTCGAGCTGATGAGCAGAGCGCGCACCGCAACCCTGGCAGGCATCGTGGCCGTTGCCGCGTTCGTATCGATTGCGGATCTCGCGCGCGCGGCGGCGACCGCGGGCGCAGCGCAGCGCCGGACAACCAAGACGCACGTGACGCCGCAGGGCCGCACCTGGGACTCGATCAAGCGCCTGCCGGACTGGTCGGGCACCTGGGACATCACGGAGGCATCGGTACACGAGGCGAGTCTTGCCGCAGTCGGTCAGGACGGTGGGCGCATTCCGCTGACACCGCGGTTCGCCGCGCTGCGAGACGCCAACGTCGGGCCCGGCGGTCCACGCGTCGACAACGAGACGAAGTGCATGAACGAGGGCTTGCCGGCCAGCACCTCCCTGCCGATCGGCCACGAGTATCTGTTCACGCCCGGACGCGTGACGGTGATCTTCGAGAGCGGCCTCGTCCGCCGCATCGACACGAGCGGGCGCAAGCATCCCCCGGCGAGCGAGCTCACCGACACGTTCGCGGGAAATTCGATCGGTCACTGGGAGGGGCAGACCCTCGTCGTGGACACGATCGGACTCACCTCGAAGGCCGAATTGCTCGTCGGCTTTCGCGGCGTGACCGAGCAGACGCACCTGCGCGAGCGGATCTTCCTCAAGGACCGCAACACGCTGCAGATCGACACGGTGGTCACCGACCGGCAAGTCTTCACGCGGCCGTATGCGTACACGCGGCTCTACGCGCGCTCGGCGACGCCTCTTTTCGAGTACTTCCCCTGCACCGACGACAATCGCGACGTGATGGTGAACGGTCGGCAGACCGATGTGAACCTCACGCCGCCACCGGCGCGGCAGCCGTGAAAGGTGTGGCGCGCGCCGCGCTCGCGGCCTCGTGTGCGGGGATCGGTCTGCTCGGCGTGCGCCTTGCGCACGCGCATCACTCCTTCGTGATGTTCGATCTCGCAAGGCAGGTGGAGATCTCCGGCACCGTACGCAGCCTCGAGTGGGGTAACCCCCACGTGTGGCTGTGGCTCGCCGTGACCGATCAAAGGGGCCATTCCGTGATCTACGGCTTCGAGGGTCGCTCGATCGGCGAGATGGCACGCCACGGAGGCTGGTCGAAGAGCATCGTGAGGTACGGAGACCGGGTGACCGTCAAGTACCACCCCTTCGAGAGCGGCAAGAGCGGCGGGCAGCTGATGCTGGTCACGCTGCCGGACGGGCGCACGGTCCGCGCCGGGATCAACTGACGCTCCGGTGCCGTGCCATGGGCATGCTGATCGACGGCCGATGGGACGAGCATGCCACCGACACCGGCGGCAGGGCAGGCTCGTTCGACCGCACGGCGTCGACCTTCCGCGGCCAGGTGACCGCGGACGGCCGCTCGGGTTACCGGGCCGAGGCCGGGCGCTATCACCTGTATCTCGCCTTCGGCTGCCCGTGGTGCCACCGGGTGATGA
>JASHTK010000017.1 GCA_030040575.1 Gammaproteobacteria bacterium | reverse complement strand
CCGCTGCTCCCACCGCGCGAACGTCGCGGCGAGCTCGGCGCGCTGGACCTGCGCCTCGAGCTCGAGCAGCTGCTGGCGCCGGGCGATGTACTGGGCGCGCCGTCTCGCGCTCACGGCTCGTGATGCCTCGCGCTCAGGGCCCGTGGCCGAGTGACGCCCGATCGAGGCGCAGCTGGCCGATGAGCCGCGAGAACGGCGAGTCGCGGGTGAGTGCGCGCCTGAGCGCGATCCAGCTTGCCAGTCCGCCGAGCGCGAACAAGGCGAAGAGCGCTCCGAGGGCGATGAAGCGCACGCTCGGGCGCAGCGCGAGGGCCACCCAGAGCACGAGCGTGAATCCCGCGAGCCAGGCGCAGACCGCCGTGACGGCCGCGAGGCGCAGTGCGCGGGCGACCCGCAGCTTCTCCTGCTCGAGCTCGAGCGCGAGCATCTCGAGCCGCGTCTGCGCCATGCGCAGCAGCTCGCCGAGCAGCGACCTGCCGCGCGCGACGAACGGCTCCTGCTCGCTCATGGCGGATCGGAGCCGGCGCGCGCTGCGCGCCTGCCCCGTCCGGCGAGCAGCACGCCGGCGAGCAGCCCGATGCCGGCGCCGACCGCGACGGCGGTCCAGGGATTCTCCCGCATCCAGCGCTCGAGAGCCTGCGCCGCGCGCTCGGTCGCGCGGTTCGCGGCGCTCTCGATCTCCTCGAGGCGCGCGCGCGCCGCCTGGATGCTCTCGGAGACCCGCTCGCGCAGCGGATCGAGCCGGGTATCCCCGTCACCCGCGAGCGCCTCGAGGAGCGCCTCGGCGTGATCCACGATCTGCCGCAGGGCCTCGCCGAGCGCCGCGGTGTTCGCCATCGTCTCGCTCACCGGCGCGGCTCAATCGAGACGGCGCGAGGCTCGAGAGGCTTCGAGCATCGAGGCCTTCTCGATCCGCGCGCCGAGCCGGACCGCCATGTGCCGCATGCCCCGATTCTATCCGATGGCGGTGAGTCCGACACGATCCACGTCCCGCCGGCCTCGAGCGGTCGGCTCCGTGCCCGCGCGCCGGGGTCCTAGTGCCCCTCGAAGCGCATGAGGGTGTGCACGGCGACGCCGAGCGCCTCGAGCCTGCGGGCGCCCCCGAGATCGGGCAGATCGATGATGAAGCACGCGCCGAGCAGCTGCGAGCCGAGCGATCGCAGCAGCTTCACGGCCGCCTCCGCGGTGCCCCCCGTCGCGATCAGATCATCGACGAGCACGATGCGCTCGCCCGGGGCGATCGCATCGGTGTGCATCTCCATCTCATCGAGGCCGTACTCGAGCGAATAGGCGACGCGCACGGTCGCGTGAGGGAGCTTGCCCTTCTTGCGGATGGGGACGAAGCCCGCCGAGAGCTGGTGAGCGAGCGCACCGCCGAGAATGAACCCGCGCGCCTCGATGCCGGCGACGCGGTCGATCTTGGAGCCCGCCCAGGGTTGGATGAGCTCATCGACCGCGCGCCGGAACGCCCCGGCATCGCCGAGCAGCGTCGTGATGTCGCGGAACTGGATGCCGGGCCGCGGGTAGTCGGGGATGGTTCGGACGAACGATTTGAGGTCGGCCAGCGCATTCGCGTGCATGATCGGCTCACCTTGCCTTGACGGGACGGGTGCGGCACATCCGTGCCGTCGCGGCGGAGCAGGGCGTCTCGCCTGGGCGGGCCTCCGCACAATGGCACGTCGGTATCGTACCCTCCTCCGCGGGCGCCGTTGCCCTTACACTGCGCGATGCGCTCGGAGTTGCGCAAGGAGGGATCAAATGATCACACGCAGGCTGGGTCGCTCGAGCCTCATGGTCGGTCCGCTCGCTCTCGGGGGAAACGTGTTCGGCTGGACGGCCGACGAGGCGACGTCGTTCAAGGTGCTCGACGCCTTCGTGGCATCGGGCCTCAATCTGATCGACACCGCGGACGCCTACTCGCGCTGGATTCCCGGGCACCAGGGCGGGGAGTCCGAGACGATCCTCGGCAAGTGGCTGAAGAGCCGGGGCAATCGGGCTCGAGTGGTCATCGCGACGAAGGTGGGCGTCGAGATGGGCCCCGGGGAGCAGGGCCTCTCGCGCGCGTACATCCTGCGCGCGGCGGATCGCTCGCTGCAGCGCCTGCAGACCGATTACATCGACCTCTACCAGTCGCATCGCGACGATCCGCACACCCCGATCGAGGAAACGCTCGCCGCCTACGGCGAGCTCATCCGGCAGGGCAAGGTGCGCGCGATCGGCGCCTCGAACTTCACCGCCGAGCGGCTCGGCGCGGCCCTCAAGGCGAGCGCCTCGCAGGGCCTGCCGCGCTACGAGAGCCTGCAGCCGTGGTACAACCTCTACGACCGCGCGGTGTTCGAGGGCGAGCTCGCCGAGCTCTGCCGCCGCGAGCAGCTCGGTGTGCTCTCCTACTTCTCCCTCGCGAGCGGGTTTCTGACGGGCAAGTACCGCTCCGAGGCCGATCTCGCCAACCGGGCACGCGCCTACCGCGTGAAGGAGATGCTGAACGAGCGCGGCGCACGCATTCTGCGCGCGCTCGATACCGTCGCGAGCGAGCTGCGAGCGACGCCGGCGCAAGTCTCGCTCGCCTGGCTCACGGCGCGCGGCGTGACGGCGCCCATTGCGAGCGCGACGAGCCTCGAGCAGCTGCAAGAGCTCATCGGTGCGACGCGGCTCGAGCTCGGCGCGGATGCGGTGGCCGCGCTCGATCGGGCGAGCGCGGGGTGATCGGACCATTCGCGAGCGCCGCGAGGCTCAGGAGCGTCGCGAGGCTCAGGAGTGCCGCGAGGCGAGCAGCGCGAGCTCGGGCGGCATGGGCTTCACGTCGATCTCGACGTTGAGACAGGTCGGCTTGCC
>JASHTK010000178.1 GCA_030040575.1 Gammaproteobacteria bacterium | reverse complement strand
TGCGCTCACCGACCGGCGCTACCGTCTCGCGCGCGCGGCGGCCGATGCGCCGCAGCCGAGCGCCTCGACCCCGGGGAAAGCCGCATGACCGAGAAGCCGCACGTCCTGCGCTTCCTCATCCCGCTCGCGGCATTCGTGCTGATCGGCATCGTGCTCGCTGTGGGCGTCAAGCATTCCCCGCAGGTCGGGGTGATCCAGTCCCCGCTCATCGGCAAGCAGGCTCCGGCCTGGAACTTGCCCGTTCTCGAGGGCAGCGGTGAGGCCTTCGGCTCGAAGGAGCTGCGCGGCCAGTGGTACGTGCTCAATTTCTGGGGCACCTGGTGCGAGCCCTGCCACGAGGAGCACCCGGAGCTGCTCGCGATCGCTCGCGCCTCCGGCGTGCCGATCATCGGCATCGACTGGATGGACGATGACGCGCTCGCGAACGACTTTCTCATCAAGGAGGGCAACCCCTACGCGCGCGTCGCGACGGACCACGACGGCCACGTCGCGATCGACTGGGGGGTCTACGGTACGCCCGAGACTTTTCTCATCGATCCTGCGGGCGTCGTGGTCTTCAAGCAGATCGGACCGATGACACCGGAGATTTGGCAGAAGGAGTTCCTCTCGCGCCTGCCGCCGCAGCGCCTGGAGCGCCCCTCGTGATGAGGCGCGCGCGGCTCCTCACGGCCGCGGCATGCGCCGTCCTCGCGCTCGGCCTGCTCGGCGCGCGCCCGGCGTACTCGGTCGATCCCACCCGCCTGCCGACTCCGGAGCTCGAGGCGCGCTACGTCGTGCTCACTCACGAGTTCCGCTGCCCGGTGTGCCAGAACGAGACGCTCGCCGACTTCGAGGAGCCGGTGGCGGGCGAGATCCGCGCTCAGATCCGCAACATGCTGCTCGCCGGGCGGTCGGATGGCGAGATCCGCGACTACATGGTCTCGCGCTACACCGAGTTCATTCTCTTCAAGCCCGAGTACTCGCTGCGCAATGCCTGGCTGTGGCTCGCTCCGCTCGTGCTGCTTGCCATCGGCGGCATCGTCGGGGCGCGCATCATCCGCGCCCGCACGGCGCTCGTCGCGGACGATCACGAGCCGATCGAGGATGACCTGATCCTCGAGCCCGACGCGCCGCACGACGCCGATCCGGCGCCCGGGTCCCGGGGAAGCCCGGCGCTGAAGAGCGCATCGCCGAGATGATCGCCTTTGCCATCCTCGCCGCCGCGCTGACCATCGCTGCAGCCGCGGCGATCGCCGTGCCGCTGCTGCGAAGCACGAGCGCGGACGCCCGGGCCCCGTGGACCGCGTTGGCGGTGATCGGGGTGCTCGCGATCGGCGCGGGGTCGCTCTACGTCTTCTTGAGCAACTGGTCGTGGTCGAAGGCGGCGGCGGCCGAGAGCGCCTCGCAGACGATGGTGAGCACGCTCGCGCGGCGGCTCTGGCACCATCCCGACGACCTCAACGGCTGGATGCTGCTCGGGCGATCCTACATGGCGCTCGACCAAACGCCGCTCGCCGTCCGGGCCTACGAGCGCGCCAATCAGCTCGCCGGCGGGCAGAACCCCGAAGCGCTGCTCGGTCTCGCCGAGGCGCTTTCGACGCAGGATGAGTCGCAGCTCGGCGGGCGCGCGGGCAAGCTCATCGAGCAGGCGCTCGTGCTCGAGCCGAACTCCCCCGAGGCGCTGTTCTTCGGCGCCGCCGCGGCCGTACATCGCGGAGATCTGCCGCTCGCGCGCGAGCGCTTCACCGCCTTGCTCGCCTTTAATCCTCCGGACTCCGTCAAGTCGATCATCGAGCAGCAGGTCGCGGCCATCGATGAGCGGCTGCAATCGACCGATGCCTCGAGTCCTGCGGCCGGCTCGGACTCCGCTCGGGCGGACGCCGCGGCGGGGGATCACGGCGAGCCGGGCGCCTCGATTCGCGTGACAGTTGCGCTCTCTCCGAGGCTTCATGGCGCCCGCGCGCCGCAGGCACCACTCTTCGTCTTCGTGCGCGATCCCAAACAACCCGGACCGCCGCTCGCCGTCAAGCGGCTCGAGACGCGGTTCCCGCAGACCGTGGAGCTCACCGCCGCGGATGCGATGATTGCCGGTCACGGGATCGTGCGCGGTCAGGACGTCGAGGTGGTGGCGCGCATCGCGCTCTCCGGCAGCCCGATCGCGCGCAAGGGCGACCCCTTCGGGGAGGCGCCGTATCGCGTCGGGCGCGACGGCGTCGTCGAGGTGACCATCGATCGGCTGACGCCGTAGCGCCGCAGGGCGGTTGAACGAACGGAGTCCCGATGCAGTCGAAGTCGCTGTAACATCCTCCTGCGGAGCGGCGGCGGCATGGGTCTTGCTGCTTCGCGGCGAGCGTCCATCGACTACGAGGAGTCAAGCTCATGGCACACGGAAGGACTCAGGAAGGCCGTACTTCCAATCGCGGTTTTGCCTCGATGGACCACGAGCGCCAGCGGCAAATCGCGAGCATGGGGGGCAAGGCCGTCCCGGACTCGAAGCGCAGCTTCTCCCAGAATCGCCAGCTCGCGGCCCAGGCCGGCCGCAAGGGCGGGCAGAGCGTCCCGGGCGAGAAGCGCAGCTTCTCCCAGAACCGCCAGCTCGCGGCCCAGGCCGGCCGCAAGGGCGGGCAGAGCGTGCCGGATGAGAAGCGCAGCTTCTCGCAAAATCCCGGGCTCGCCGCCGAGGCGGGCCGCAAGGGCGGCCAGGCGAGCCACGGTGGGAGCGGCTCGGACGGGAGTCCCTCGGGCGGCGCCGGAGAGCGCTCCGCGGCGCGCTCGGCGTCGGGTAGCGAGCACTAACCCCTGCGGCGGCGATGCGCGCGGGCCCCTCGGGCCGGCGAGCGCATCGCGCTCAACGGGAACCGCTTACACCGATCGGGTGTGACCGCAGCTCGCTCGCTTCGGTCCGGTCCGCGCGCAGGAGGGTGCCGTGTCCGCAGACAAACACGCCTCGAATCGCGGCTTCGCCTCGATGGACAAGGAGAAGCAGCGACGCATCGCGAGCAAGGGTGGCCGGAGCGTTCCGAGGGAGAAGCGCAGCTTCTCCCTCGACAGGCGCCTCGCCGCAGAAGCCGGCCGCAAGGGCGGGCAGTCGAGCCACGTCGGCGGGCGCAAGCGCGTCGGCACACCGATCCCCGGGGCGGGCTCGCGATAGTGCAAAGTTTGCCCTGACCGTTGCAGAAGTTGCAGAGCGCGAGCGGGGCCGGCTCGGTCTACCGCATCGCTCAGTCCTTGAACTCAAGCCTGGCTGTTGACCAGCGTCTCGGCGAGCAGCTCGCTGAGGGCGTCGGGGTCCACGGGCTTCACCAGATGCTGGTCGAAGCCCGCCTGCCGGGCGCGCTCGCGGTCCTCCTCGAGGCCCCAGCCGGTGAGCGCGAAAAGCCGGACCGTCGCGGCCCAGGGCCGCTCGCGCAGGCGCCGGGCGGTCTCGTAGCCGTCGAGCCGCGGCATGCCGATGTCGAGGAGCACGAGCTGCGGCTTGAATTCCTCCGCGATTCGCAGCGCCTCGATTCCGTCGCTCGCCGTCCGCACGTCGTGACCTTCCATGCCGAGCATCAGGGCAAGGCTCTGGGCGGCGTCGTAGTTGTCGTCCGCCACGAGGATGCGAGCGCGCGGCGAGCCGTCGCTCGCGGCATCGGGCCGGGGCAGGGGGTGCGGATCCTCGCGAGCGGCCGGCAGCAGCTTCAGCCGCACGCTGAAGGAGCTGCCCGTGCCCGGCCCGTCGCTGTGCGCGCTCACGGACCCGCCGTGCAGCTCGACCAGGCGCTTGACCAGCATGAGTCCCATGCCGAGGCCGTCGTGGGCCGAGGGCTGCGAGCGCTCACCCTTCGGCAATCCGTCGAAGATGCTCTCGAGCCGGTCCGCTCGAATGCCGATGCCCTGGTCCGTCACGGCGACGACGGCATGACCGCCGTCGCGAGCCGCGCGAATGCGGATCTCGGCCCAGGGGTCGCTGTACTTCGCGCCGTTGCGCAGCAGGCTCGCGAACACCTGCGCGAGGCGTGTCGCGTCCGCCTCGACCGGCAGCGCCTCCGCGGGCAGCTCGGTCGTCACGTGCTGCTGCTTGCTCTCGAGGAGCGGGCGGTTGATCTCCACCGCGAGCCGCACGACGCTCGCGAGATCGACTCGCTCCTTCCGCAGCTCGAGCTTGCCGAGCGTGATGAGCGAGAGGTCGACCAGATCGTCGATGAGCCGCACCAGTTGATTGAGCTGGCGCTCGATGATCGCGCGGGCGGCGAGCGTCATCGCGTGGTCTCCATCGGCCATGCGCATGATCTGCACCGCGCTGCGGATGGGCGCGAGCGGATTGCGCAGCTCGTGCGCGAGAGTGGCGAGAAACTCCTCCTGGCGCCGGTCCGCCTCGCGCAGCGCTGCGCCGGCGCGGTCGCGCTCGGCGGCCGCGCGCTGCCAAGCCTGCCGCGCCTCATCGCGCTCGGCGGCCGTCCG
>JASHTK010000177.1 GCA_030040575.1 Gammaproteobacteria bacterium | reverse complement strand
GGCCGCCGCGGGAGACCCGGACCGGGTCACAGATTCACGCAGGAGCGCAGCTCGCGCGCGACATCTCCTGCGAGCAGGCCGCGCTCGCCGCCGCGCGCCACCACATCCCCGCTCATCGCATGCACGAGGACCGCGACCCGTGCGGCGAGCCAGGGATCGCCGCACTGGGAGAGCACTCCCGCGGTCGCGCCCGTCAGCACATCGCCCATTCCCGCGCTCGCCATTCCCGGATTGCCTCGCTCGCACAGGCCCGGAATTCGATTCCGCGAGCCGACGAGCGTCCCCGCGCCCTTCAGCACGACGACGCCGCCGTAGCGCTCGACGAGCCGCTCGAGCGCCGCGAGCCGATCACGCTGGATCTCGCTCGTCCGCGTCCCGAGCAGCCGCGCGGCCTCCCCCGGATGCGGTGTCAAGATCCAGTCGTCGCGGCGGCGTGGCGGCTCCTGCTCGGCGAGGAGGTTCAGTGCATCCGCATCGACCACGAGCGGCTTCTCGCAGCGCAGGACGGTCTCGAGGACTTGCGATGCCCACTCGGTTCGCCCGAGGCCGGGGCCGATCGCCACCACATCGGCGCGCTCGATCGCACCGGGCAGCGCGCTCGGATCGGCGAGGCCGAGACAGATGAGCTCGGGGCGGCCGGCCGCGATCGCGACGACATTCTCCGGCGCCACCGCGACCGTCACCAGGCCCGCGCCCACCCGCAAGGCCGCCTCCCCCGCAAGGCGCACGGCGCCCGGCATGCCGACGCCTCCGCCGACGATGAGCACCCGCCCGAAGTCCCCCTTGTGCGCCGCGCGGGCCCGCCGTGGCAGGGCCGCCGCGATTTCCGCCTCGACGATGCGCTCGAGCCGCGGCACGAACTGCGGGGAGGACGGAACCGGCACCTCGAGGTCGTCGAAGAAGATCGCGCCGGCGTGCTCCGGTCCGCCACCGAGGTAAAGCCCGGTCTTGAGCGCGACGAACGTGACCGTGCAGTCCGCGCGAACGGCGACGCCGAGCGGCTCGCCGGTGTCGGCGTCGAGGCCAGAGGGCACGTCGAGCGCGAGGATCGGGCGCGAGGCCGCATTGATGGCACCGATCGCGGCCGCGGCGTCCGCGCGCACGGCGCTCTGCAGGCCGGTGCCGAGGAGCGCATCGACGATCACCTCGCCGTCCCGGAGCCGCCCGGCATCGAACGGCAGCACCTCCCCGCCGCTCGCGGTGAAGTCGGCCTGCGCCTGATGCGCATCCCCCTTCAGGCTTTCCGGCGGCGCGGCGGCGAGCACGGTCACCGTGAGTCCGGCGGCCTGGGCGAAGCGCGCGAGCACGTAACCGTCGCCGCCGTTGTTGCCGCCCCCACAGACGATCGCGATGCGGTAGCAAGTCGGCCAGCGAGTGCGCAGGACGCGCAGCGCCGACTCCCCGGCGCGCTTCATGAGGGCGTAGCTCGGCACGCCGAGATCCCTCACGGCATGGGCGTCGAGCGCGCGGACCTGGGCGCTCGAGTAAAGCGAGACGGGCAACGCCATGCGCTGATTATACTGGGGCGGTATGGCGACCCCGCGGGACTTTGCCGGGCTCGATCTGCCTGCCGTCAAGCGCGACCTCGCGGCGCGCGCCCGTGAGCTCGGCTTCGATCGTCTCGGCGTCGCGGGCATCGAGCTCGAGGAGGACGAGCGGCATCTCGTGCGCTGGCTCGCCGACGGCTTCCACGGCGGGATGGGCTACATGGAGCGGCACGGCGTGAAGCGCAGCCGCCCGGCCGAGCTCGCGCCGGGCTGCGTGCGCGTCGTGAGCGTGCGCATGAATTACTGGCCGCGCGAGGCGCGCGAGCCGCTTGCCGTGCTTGAGGACGGCGAGCTCGCCTATCTCTCCCGCTACGCGCTCGGCCGCGACTACCACAAGGTGATGCGGCGCGCCCTCGCGCGGCTCGCCGCGGAGCTGCAGGGCCGCATCGGCCCGTTTGGATACCGCGTCTGCGTGGACAGCGCCCCGGTGCTCGAGAAGGCGCTCGCGCGCGATGCCGGGCTCGGCTGGATCGGCAAGCACACCAACCTCCTCGCGCGCGATGCGGGCTCCTGGTTCTTTCTCGGGGAGATCCTCACCGATCTGCCCCTGCCCGTCGATGCGCGGCCGAGCAGCCACTGCGGCACCTGCGAGGCCTGCATCGCCGCCTGTCCGACCGGCGCCATCGTCGCGCCCTACCGGCTCGATGCGCGGCGCTGCATCTCCTATCTCACGATTGAGCACGCCGGGCCGATTCCCCTCGAGCACCGGGAGGCGATCGGCAACCGCATCTACGGGTGCGACGACTGCCAGCTCGTGTGCCCGTGGAACCGGTTCGCGCGGGCCGCGAGCCACCCGGACTTCAAGGTGCGGCACGGACTCGATGCCCCGCGGCTCGTCGAGCTCATGGCCTGGACCGCGCGCGAGTTCGAGGAGCGGATGCGCGGCTCGGCGATCTACCGGATCGGCTATGAGCGCTGGTCGCGCAACCTCGCCGTCGCACTCGGCAATGCGCCCACGTCCGCGAGCGTCGTCGCCGGCCTCGAGCGCCGGCGCGAGGATCGCTCGGCGATGGTTCGCGAGCATGTCGCGTGGGCGCTCGAGCGGCACGCCGCCGGCGCGCCTCGGCGCTCGCGCCCGGGCCTCCCCTCATGGCCGCAGGCCGCCTTGCGGCCTCAGCGCGAGACTTGAACGTTGTCGATGAGCCGCGCGCGCCCGAGGCGCGCGGCGGCGAGCACGACGAGGTCGCGCGCATCGCGGCGGGGCAGCTCGAGGTCCCGGGCTCGAATCGAGAAGTACTCGGGCCGAAACCCCGCGCTCTCGAGCGCCCGGACCGCCGCCCCCTCGAGCGCCGGGAAATCGCGCTCCCCGGAGGCGAGGCGCGCCGCGGCCCGTGAGAGCTCCTCGAAGAGGCGCGGCGCGATCCCCCGCTCCGCGGCGGTCAGATACTGGTTGCGCGAGCTCATGGCAAGTCCATCAGCCTCGCGCACCGTGGGGGCCGCGATGATCTCGACCGGCATGCAAAGATCCGCGACCATGCGGCGAATGACCGTGAGCTGTTGGTAGTCCTTCTCGCCGAACACGGCGCAGTTCGGCTCGACGATGTTGAGGAGCTTCGCGACGACCGTCGCGACGCCCTCGAAGTGGCCCGGCCGGAACGCTCCGCAGAGGATCCTCGAGAGCTCCGGCACGTCAATCCGTGTCGAGGCCTCGAGGCCCCGCGGATAGATCTCCGCCACATCCGGCAGGAACATGAGATGGCATCCCGCGGCGGCGAGCATGTGCTCGTCCTCGCGCGGCGTCCGCGGGTAGTGCGCGAAGTCCTCGTTCGGCCCGAACTGCATCGGGTTCACGAAGATGCTCGCGACGAAGCGCTCGCCGCGGCGCGCCGCGGCCTCGATGAGGCTCACGTGGCCGGCGTGCAGATTGCCCATCGTCGGCACAAAAGCGACGCTCAGTCGCTCGCGGTGCCATTGCCGGACCCGCTCGCGCACGGCGGCGATGCTCGTCACGACCTCCATCAGGTGACCGGCGGGCGGGCGGAGTCGCGCGGCTGCAGATGCCTGTCCATGCCGATCAGATGGTACGACTGCGCAGCGGATTGTAGTAGAGCCGCCCGCGCCTCATGCGGGTGATCGCGGCGAGGAGCTCCTCGTAGTCGGCTTGCTGGTTGATCGGATCGATCTCGGCCGCGTTGACGATGAGGAGCGGCGCGGCCTCGTACTCGTGGAAGAACCGCGCGTACGCCTGATTCAGCCGCTCGAGGTAGTGCGGCTCGATGTGCCGCTCGTACTCGACCCCGCGTCTTGCGATGCGATCGAGGAGCACCGCGACGGGAGCCTGCAGGTAGACGACGAGGTCCGGCTTCGGCGCCGTGATGCCGAGCCGCGCGTGCACCTGCTCGTAGAGCGCGTACTCCGCCTCATCGAGCGTCACGCGCGCGAACAGCCGGTCCTTCTCCATCAGGTAGTCGGCGACCCGCACCGGCGCGAACAGGTCCTGCTGATTGAGGGCCGCGAGCTGCTGGGCGCGCTGGAAGAGGAAGGACAGCTGCGCCGGGAGGGCGCCGGCGCGCGGATTGCGGTAGAAGCGCTCGAGAAAGGGATTCTCTGCGGCCTGCTCGAGCACCGCCTCGCCCGAGAAGCTCTCGCAGAGCTTGCGCGCGAGGCTCGTCTTGCCGACCCCGATCGGGCCCTCGATCACGAGATAGCGAAACGGCGGAGCGGCGGATGTCATGCGAGTCGGGCGGCTTGCATCGCCGGAGCGCTCCGCGCGCCGCCGGCGTCCGCGCGGACTGCCCCGGCATCGAGAGCCCAGAGGGCCGCGGCGGAGACGCGACGCCTCAGGTCGGCGACGCGCCCGAGCCCGGGCACCTCGAGGTCCGGGGCGATGTCCGCGAGGGGATAGAGAACGAAGTTGCGCTCCGCGATGCCCGGATGGGGCAGGATGAGCTCCGGGTCGCCCCGGCGCTCGCGGCCGAAGACGAGAAGATCAAGGTCGAGGATGCGTGGAGCCCACCGCTCGCGCGTGTCCGGCCGGCCGAAGTCCCGCTCGATCGCGCGCAGCGCGCGCAGCAGTGCGAGCGGCTCGAGCCGCGTCAGCACCGCGACGGCGGCATTCACGAAATCCGGCTGATCAGCGCCGCCGAGCGGATGCGATCCGTAAAGCGGCGAGCGCACCACGAGGCGCACCTCGGGCAGGGAGCCGATGCGATCCATGGCGCGCATCACTTGAGAGCGCGGATCGGCGAGATTGCTGCCGAGGCCGATGTAGGCCGGCTGCCAGACCGTCGTCTCGTTCGTCACGCGCGCGGCCGATCAGATCAGGCGGGGTTGGATTTGCTGCGGCGCCGGCGCCGGCGGCGCGGCCCGCGCCGCATCCCCTCCTTCGGCTCTGCGGGGCCGCCGAGCGCATCCGCCATCTGCGCGCGCTCGGGCGCGGGGACCTGCTGGATGCGGCTCCACCACTCCGCCGTGGCGCGCGGCGCAAGTCCGAGCTCTGCGCGCAGCAGCAGCAAGTCGTATGCCGCTCGAAAGCGGGGATGCTCGAGCGCACGCAGCGCGCGGCGCCCGCGCGGGTGCTCGAGGCGCGGCTGCAGCGAGAACATCTCGCGCACGCCGAGCGCAAACCGGCGCGGGATCGCGATCTGCGCCTGCGCCGCCCGCACGGCGCGGTCGCAGGCCTCGAGGATGGTCGCGAGCTCGTGCCAGTGCTGCGGGGGAGCCGCCTCGATCGCCTGAGCGATCGGCCCGTAGAGCAGCAGCGCGAAGAGGAACGTCGGGGTCACGGGCTTGCCGCCGAGGACCCTCGCGTCGGTGTTCTCGAGCCCCCGCACGAGGAGCTTCTCGACGACGCTCTCGGGGTGCGCCGCGAGGTACGCCTCGACCGTCGGCAAGAGCGAGGCGAGCAGGCCGCGGCGGCGCAGGGTCTCGAAGCTGCGCGCCCCGTGGCCGTAGAGGAAGAGCTTCAGGGTCTCCTCGAACAGGCGCGCCGACGGCACCCCCGCGAGCAGCTCGCCGAGGCTCGCGATCGGCCCGGCGGTGCCCGGATCCAGCCGGAAACCGAGCTTCGCCTCGAACCGAACGGCACGGAGCAGGCGGACCGGGTCCTCGCGGTAGCGCGTCTCGGGGTCCCCGATGAGCCTCAGCGTCCGCGACGCGATGTCCTCGGCGCCACCGACGTAGTCCCACACGGAAAAATCGGCGATGTTGTAGTAAAGCGCGTTCGCCGTGAAATCCCGCCGCCACACATCCTCGTCGATGGAGCCGTACACGTTGTCCCGAAGAATCCGGCCCGTCTCATCGACGGCGCGCTCGGCGTCATCCGCCGTGCCGTCGGCGGATCCCCCTGCGGCCTCGAGGAGCTCGGGCTCGAGTGGCTCGTCAATCTCCGGCCCCTCCCCCTCCTCGGGGTCGGCGTCGGGGATCGGTTCCTCCGCCTGCGAGGGTGCGCTCGCCGCGCGAAACGTCGCGACCTCGATCGTCTCGCGCCCGAAGAACACGTGGGCGAGCCGGAACCGCCGCCCAACGAGGCGGCAGTTGCGAAACAGCCTCCGCACCTCCTCCGGCAGCGCATCCGTCGCCACGTCGAAGTCCTTCGGCTCGAGCCCGAGCAGCAGATCGCGCACGCAGCCGCCGACGAGGAACGCCTGGAAGCCCCCCTCGCGCAGCCGGTACAGGACGCGCAGCGCGTTCGCCGAGATCCCGGAGCGGGAAATGCTGTGCTCGGACCGGGGGATGATTCGGGGCGCGACGGGCGCCGTCCCCGGCGCGGCGGAGGAGTTCAATTCGCTGGCTTTCGGCTTGAGCATCGGGGCAGGGTCTCTATAATACCGCGCTCCTGCGCCCCGGCTCCAAAGCGCCGCTCCCTTCGTCTAGAGGCCTAGGACATAGCCCTCTCAAGGCTGTAACACGGGTTCGAATCCCGTAGGGAGCGCCAATAATTTCAATAACTTAGGGTCGCATGATGCGCTGATCCGCCGTCGTGGGAATCTCATGGGAACGAGGTCGTATCAGGCTGGAACGGTCCCCTCGGCGAGGTGTCGCCGTGAGGACAAATCGATCACCGCCGGCTGCCTGCTCGTCTGCTCGCGCTCGGCGGCATTAACAGCCGTCCGGTCGGATCGACGTTGCTGATCGGATCATCGTCCGCGCAATCTCATTGCCCAGCACCGATCGGGTTATATCCCTCATTACCGAGAAGTCGACAAGTGTTCTGTGGTCTCGACTTGTACACATGGCCCAGGTCCGACGGCGCAACCCATACGAACTCGAGGCGGACTATCTGCAAGAAAAGATCACTAAGGATTCTGATCGTATCCATTCCGCCTTCCAAGCCGCTCAAGTCCCATTGTCCCTCGTCCGAAATCCTAACGGACCCCATGTTTGACACATGACCATCAGCCGCTCTCAGAACAAACATCCCCGAATTTTTCCTTGGAAAGTAAATGACCGTCGCCAGAAGGCTTGCCGATGCGGACTTGGCGACGCACCCAGTTATAAATGCGCCTTGATAATGGGACTCCATCCCGCTGATGTAGCTGTTTAGATAAGCATCCTCTGGATTCGACTGCCGCGCATCCGCCCCAGAGCAGACTACCATCGACAACAGAAAGAGAGAGCACGTTATCAACCAATAAAAAGCTCTCATGCTTGAGTCACCAGTTGTAGATGTCGACGTAAACGCCAGTTGCCGGCAACTGCTCTATAGTTGGAACATTCGGGTTTCCAACCGTGGGGTAGCTGTTATTGAATGGCCCGTATTGCAGGAGCACCGGGTCCGCCGGATTCCCAAATCTGGGTGCGATCGACGAGTTCCCCCGAAGGTTATACCCACGCGCCCCATGCGTGGGATCGCTATTTGGGCATTCGGTAGCTCGCTCGGCCGCGGCGCGAGCCTGATTGTAGGCGGCAACGGCCGCAG
>JASHTK010000176.1 GCA_030040575.1 Gammaproteobacteria bacterium | reverse complement strand
GCTCGAGCCGCGGTACGTGCGCCCGTTGTGCTCCACGTACACGATCGCCTCGCCCTGCGCGTCCTCGCCGCCCGTGACGCCGTGCAGCTCGAACTTCCTGAGGAGCACGGTGATGCCCGTCGCCGTCTCGATGGCCTGGAAGGCCGCATCGACCGGCCCATCGCCCCGGGCGGTCTGCTCGATGCTGCGCCCATCGGCGTGCACCAGCCGCACCACCGCCTCCGCGGGGCGGCCGCTGTCGGTCGCCGTCCTGAGCTCGACCAGCCTCCAGGGGCCGTCGGCGCTGTGCTCGGCCCGCAGCACGAGCGCCTCGATGTCCCCGTCGAACAGCTCCTTCTTCTTATCCGCGAGCGCCTTGAACTCGGCGAACACGCGGTTGAACTCGTCCTCGTCGAGCTCGAAGCCGAGCTCCTCGATGCGCTGCCGCAGCGCGTGCCGGCCGCTGTGCTTGCCGAGCACGAGGCTGCTGCGCGAGAGCCCCACGTCCTCGGGGCGCATGATCTCGTAGGTCGAGCGGTGGCGGAGCATGCCGTGCTGGTGGATGCCCGCCTCGTGCGCGAACGCGTTCTCGCCGACGACCGCCTTGTTGCGGGGAATCGACATGCCGGTGATGCTCGCGACCAGGCGCGAGGTCGGATACAGGCGGCTCGTCTCGATCCGGGTGCGCGCGTTGAAGAACGTCTCGCGCGTCTTGAGCGCCATCACCACTTCCTCGAGCGAGCAGTTGCCCGCCCGCTCGCCGATGCCGTTGATGGTGCACTCGATCTGTCGCACGCCCGCCACGACGGCGGTGAGGCTGTTCGCCACCGCCATGCCGAGATCGTTGTGACAATGCACCGAGAGCGTGACGGCCTCGATGCCGCGGACGTTCTTGCGCAGGTAACGGAACAGCTCCGCGAACTCATCGGGGACCGTGTACCCGACGGTGTCGGGAATATTGATCGTGGTCGCCCCGGCAGCGATCACCGCCTCGACCACCTGCGCGAGAAACTCGAGCTCGGTGCGCGAGGCGTCCTCGGGCGAGAACTCGACGTCCTCGCAGAGCTCGCGGGCGATGCGCACGCCCTCGACGGCGCTGCGCACGATCTCATCCTGCGCCATGTTGAGCTTGTACTGGCGGTGGATGGCGCTCGTCGCGAGAAACACGTGCAGGCGGTGGCGCGGCGCATCCCGCAAGGCCCGCGCCGCGAGCTCGATATCGGCGCGATTGCAGCGCGCGAGGCCGCAGATGATCGGGCCGCGGACCTCGCGCGCCACGGCGTTGACGCTCTCCCAGTCGCCGCGCGAGGCGGCGGGGAACCCCGCCTCGACCACATCGACGCCGAGCTCGGCGAGGGCGCGCGCGACGCGCAGCTTCTCCGGCTGCGTCATGCTGCAGCCCGGGGACTGCTCCCCATCGCGCAGCGTGGTGTCGAAGATGATGACTCGGTCGGGATCGGCAACCATGGCAGCTCGCTCCTCGAGGGGCCGCTCGCCCCTCCTTAGCCTCGCTCAGGCGCGGCCCTCGTTGAGCCAGGGCATCCGCGCCCTGAGCGCCGCGCCCACCTTCTCGATCGGGCGGGCGAGGTCCGCCTTCAGCAGCTTGCGGTACGTACGCCGCCCGGAGGCGTACTCCTTGATCCACTGCCGCGCGAAGCGGCCGTCCTGGATCTCCTTCAAGATCCGGCGCATCTCCTGCTTCACGTGCGCGTCGATCACCCGCGGCCCGCGCGTGAGGTCGCCGTACTTGGCGGTCTCGCTCACGAACTGGTGCATTTTCTTGATGCCGCCCTCGTGCAGCAGGTCCGTGATGAGCTTCACCTCGTGCAGGCACTCGTAGTAGGCGACCTCCGGCTGGTAGCCGGCCTCGACGAGGGTCTCGAAGCCCTTGACGATGAGCTCGGTCACGCCGCCGCAGAGCACGGTTTGCTCGCCGAACAGGTCGGTCTCGGTCTCCTCGGCGAAGGTCGTCTCGAGCACCCCGCCGCGCGTGCCGCCGATGCCGTGCGCGTAGGCGAGGGCCCTCGCATGGGCCCGCCCGCTCGCGTCGCGCGCCACGGCGATGAGGCAGGGCACGCCGCGTCCCTGCTGGTACTGGCGCCGCACGAGGTCCCCCGGTCCTTTCGGCGCGATGAGCACCACATCGAGGTCCTTGCGAGGCCGGATCGTGCGGAAGTGAATGTTGAAGCCGTGCGCGAAGAGCAGGGCGGCGCCGCGCTTCAGGCTCGGAGCGATCGCCTCGTAGAGCGCGGGCTGCACGAGGTCGGGCGTCAGCATCGCAACGAGGTCCGCGTGGCGAGCCGCCTCGGCGGGCTCCGCCACGGCAAGTCCGTCGCGCCGCGCCGTCCTCCAGCCGGTGCCGCCCTTGCGCACCCCGACGACCACATCGAAGCCGCTGTCCTTCAGGTTGAGCGCATGCGCCCGGCCCTGGCTGCCGTAGCCGAGCACCGCGATCCGCGCTCCGCGCAGCGCCTTCTTGTCCACGTCTTTCTGCGAATACAACTTCATCGTCACGCTCCCGTCAGTGGCTCGACATAAAAAACCCCGCACCCGCCCCGAGTGGGGGCCGGTGCGGGGTTCTCCGGTCGTTCGCGATGGGCTCGAGCTCTCGCCTAGCGCGACCGACCCGCACCGGCTCCCGTCGGGAGCGGCAGGCCCGCAAGCAGCAGCAGGGCGAGCGGCGCCGCAGCGCCTGCCACCATTGCTTCTCTTGAGGATCCGGTCATCGCGCGTATCTCGCCTTAAGGCTCGAGGGGTGAATCCGTAGCCGTACCGTGCGGGATGGGAGCACAATCGCCGTAATGTTGTCAATTGACGCGCAGCCCGCGCTCGTCGAGGAGTCCGGCGCGAGCCGCCCGCTGTGGCTCACGACCGAGGCCGACCTCGCGGAGTGGCTCGCGGTCCAGTCCCCGGAGGTGGAAAGCTGGACGCGGGCGCACGGGTTTCAGGGGGAGCGGCACCGCGTGCTCGCGCTGCCCGGGCCGGGCGGCGCCCTCGCAGGCGCGGTGGCCGGACTCGGCTCGCTCTCCCGGCTCGATGACCTCACGCTCTGGGACGCCGCCGGCCTTCAGGATCGCCTGCCTCCCGGGGACTACTCGCTCGCAACGCCGCTCGCACCGCCCGCCGCGACCCAGTTCGTCTTGGGCTGGCTCACCGGAGCCTACCGCCTCACGCGCTACCGGAGCGGCCCGGTTGCCCCCCAGGCCGCGCTGATCCCGCCGCGAGCGGCGGATCTGCGCTATGCGCGCGTCGCCGCGCGCGCGACGGGGCTCGCGCGCGATTTGATCAATGCGCCCGCGAACGAGCTCGGTCCCGCGCAGCTCGCCGAGGCGGCGGTCGCGCTCGGCGCTCGGTTCGACGCGCAGTGCGAGGTGATCGGCCCGCAGGACCTCGAGTCGCGCGGCTATCCGCTCATCCACGCGGTCGGCGCCGGCAGTCCGCGCGGGCCGCGGCTCGTTGACCTGCGCTGGGGAGGGCCGGGAGCCCCGCGCGTCACGCTCGTCGGCAAGGGCGTGTGCTTCGATACGGGCGGCCTCGACCTCAAGCCCTCATCGGCCATGCAGCTCATGAAGAAGGACATGGGCGGCGCGGCCTGTGCGCTCGCGCTCGCGCATCTCATCATGGCGCTCGAGGCGCCGGTGCGCCTGCGCGTCCTCATTCCGTGCGTGGAGAACAGCATCGATGGGAATGCGTACCGGCCGGGCGACGTGCTGCGCTCTCGCAAGGGGCTCACGGTGGAGATCGGCAACACGGACGCCGAGGGACGGCTCGTGCTGGCGGACGCCCTGACGGAGGCCGACACGGAACACCCGGATCTGCTCATCGACCTCGCGACGCTCACGGGCGCAGCGCGCATCGCGCTCGGGCCCGAGCTGCCGGCGGCGTACTCGACGGACGAGGCGTTGATGGGGCAACTGCGCTCGCTCGCCGCGGCCGAGGCCGATCCGCTCTGGCCGATGCCGCTCTGGCCGGGGTACGAGGAGGAGCTCGCGGGCCGCATCGCCGATTTGGGCAACGTCTCGGCTTCCCCGTTCGCCGGCTCGATCATTGCCGCCCTGTTCCTCAAGCGCTTCGTAACGCTGGCGAGAGCGTGGCTGCACATCGACTTGTATGCGTGGAACGCGAAGGAGCGGCCCGGCCGTCCGGTCGGTGCGGAGGCGCAGTGCGTCCGGGCGCTGTATCGGCTGATCCGAGCACGATTCGGATGAGCCGGCCCCGAACTCGGACGGGGCGCGGCAGTCGAACCGGACGAGGGGTGCAAGGCGAGCGGCAGCCGACTCGCCGCCCATGCCCGGACGCGCGGCTTGCCCGTGTGCGTCTGCCTCGTGCCGCACCTGACGGCGCGGCCGCTTCCCCCTTCGCTCGTGCGACGGCGGGCCGACTGACAGTGCGGCTCGGCCGCCTCGCCGCACGGTGAGGGTGCACGCTCGACATATCGCGGCGGTCACGGTGAAAGGGGATGCAAGTTCTTCATCTCGGGCCTGCGCGGAGTTGTCAGTGCGCGGGGTAGCGGTTAGAGTTCGCGAGGCATACGTCGAAGTCCGGCCTCTGCGCCGAAGCGCGTGCGGCTCAGAATGCCGCGAGAGATTTATTACATTACGCGCTCGGGGAGGTCCACTCGAAGCATGTGCCGGCCCGGTGAGGACGGCAGGAGCGCTCGCGATGAGGGCGGGGACGCCCCCGGGCGTTGGGGCACGAGCGAGAGTCCACCGTGGACTTGCGCCGGAATCAAAACGTAGCTACTTTGCGACCCCTGCCCGGGCCGGGCGGTGCGCGCGAACCTATACGACTGACAGCATTGATCGAACGTCAGCATGACTGCCTACACGCAACATGACGCACAGTTCTTCTCGCGGCGCGCCCTCGTGCTGCTCGTCGCGCTCGCCGTGCAGGTCGTCGGATTTCTCGCCCTGACGGCCGGGCTCGCGCAACGCGTGATGCACGTGCTCGCGCCCCCGATCCAGACGAGCATCGTCCAGCAGATCGAGAAGCAGAATCAGCCCCCGCCCCCGCCCCCGCCCAAGATGGAGAAACCCCCGGTCGAGGTGCCGCCGCCCGAGGTGTCGATCAACCTTCCGCCGGAGACCACTTCCACGGCCATCACGGATGTAACGAACCGGCACATCGTCGCGCCTCCGCCGCGTCCTGCGCGCAGGGTGGTGCGGACGTTCGCATCGCTCGATCAGCTCCACTCCCCATCGACGGACGATTACTACCCGCCCGTGTCACGCCGGCTCGACGAGGAGGGCACGACCGTCGTGCGCGCGTGTACCGCGCCGAATGGCCGCGTCGCGAGCCTGCCGACCGTCGCAAAGAGCTCCGGCTCGCCGCGGCTCGATGAGGCGGCGGTCAAGTGGGCGAGCAACGCCCGTTTCAATCCCGGCACGGTGGACGGCAGACCGGTTCTCTCGTGCACGAATTTCAAGGTCAAGTTCGTGTTGACGGACGAGTGATCGGCAGGTCTATGACAGGGGCGCCGCAGAGCGCCCTTTAGGTTTTTAATATCGAGGAGACTATGGAAAACACAGCCGCAGCAGTCAGCAACCCTTATGGCCCGATGGCGCTTCTCACCAACGGTGATCCGCTGTCCCATGGGGTGCTCATCGTCCTGTTCCTGATGTCACTCGGCTCCTGGTACGTCGTCCTCACGAAGCTGTGGGACCAGCGCAAGCTCAAGCAGTCGGGCAAGATCGCGGAGAAGCAGTTCTGGACCGCCCAGTCGGTGAAGGACGGCGTCGAGCGCCTGAGGAAGGGTGACGATTACCGCCGCATCGCGGAGGAGGGCTTGCGCGCTCAGTCCCACCACGACGGGCGCCTCACGGACCGCATCGACCTCAACGAGTGGATCACGATGTCGCTGCAGCGGGCGGTCAACGCCTCGCGAAGCCAGCTGCAGGTCGGAATGGGGCTGCTCGCCTCGGTGGGCTCCACCGCGCCGTTCGTCGGCCTCTTCGGCACCGTCGTCGGCATCATCAAGGCGCTCATCTCGATCGGGGTCTCGGGGCAGCCGAGCATCGACAAGGTCGCAGGCCCGGTCGGCGAGGCGCTCACCATGACGGCCGCGGGCCTCCTCGTCGCCGTCCCGGCGGTGCTCTTCTACAACTGGCTCGTCGGACGCAACCGCAACGTGGTCGGGGGCCTCGAGAATTTCGCGGCGGACCTGCACGCGTATCTCATCGGCGGCGTGCGCGTCGGCTCCGACACGACCGCGCCACGCGTCGCCGCCCAGGCGGCACCCGCTCCGGCCGCCGCCGCGATAGGACGCAAGTGATGGTGACAGCCGGCCCGCGCCACCCCGCCCGGATCTTGCACCATTTCCGTGCAGGAGGCGCGCGAGCACGCATGAGGATGCAGCCATGGCCATGAGCTTCGGAAACAGCTCGGGCGCTGATGGGGACGCCCAGCTCAACTCCACGATCAACACGACTCCGCTCGTCGACGTGATGCTCGTGCTGCTCATCATCTTCCTCATCACGATCCCGGTGATCCGCAACATGATCCCGGTCAACCTGCCGAACGCGGTGAACATCCCGACGCAGACCAAGCCGTCGAACATCGTCATCTTTGTGACGCAGGCGGGCGATATCTACTGGGACCACGACCTCGTGCCGAACGAGCAGACGCTCATCCAGCGGGTGGCGCAGGCGGCGGTGATCCAGCCGCAGCCCGAGATCCACATCCGCGCGGACCGGGACGTGCAGTACGGCTCGATCGGACGGGTGCTGTTCGCCATTCAGCGCGGCGGGATCGTCAAGGTGGGCTTCATCACCGAGCCCGACCGCGACAGCCTCGCGCAGTACCTGTCCATGCAGCACTGAGCGCACCGGAGAGTCTCGACGATGGCGATGCAAGTCAGCAGCGGCGACAGCGAGGAGATGGTCGACATCAACACGACGCCGCTCATCGATGTGATGCTGGTGCTCCTCGTGATGCTCATCATCACCCTGCCGATCATGACCCATGCGGTGAAGCTCGACATGCCGAATGCGAACAATCCGCCGCCGCCGCAGGATCGGCCGGACGTGATCGAGCTCGACATCGATTACGACGGCACGATCGTCTGGGACGGCAACGTCGTGAAGGACATGCCGACGCTCGAGAGCTACTTCCGCACCGAGGCCGCGAAGGACCCCCAGCCGGAGATCCACCTCGAGCCCGATCGGCACGTGAAGTACGACTACGTCGCGAAGGTGCTCGCGGCGGCGCAGCGCAACCACATGGTCAAGATCGGTTTCGTCAACATCGGCGAGTTCAACCAGTAGCCCCGGCCGGGGCGTGCGAGACCTCAAGCTCATCATGAACAGACTCACCTCCGCTGGGGCGCTCGCCCTGGGCGCCACCGCGCTCCTCACGCTTGCTCTTGCCGCGCACGCGGCCGACAGCTCGAAGAAGCCCACGGTCAGCAAGGAGTTCGGCAAGCCCCTGACGGCCGCGCACGACGCCGAGCAGAAGGGCGACTACCGGGAGGCGCTCGCGGAGCTCGACAAGGCACGGGCCTTGCCCAAGGCGACGCCGTGGGAGACTCACCTCATCAACGAGTTGGCGTTCTACGCGTACTACAAGCTGCGTGACTATCCGAATTTCGCACGGACCATGGAGCTGCTGATCGCCGATGGGATCACCGCGCCCGCCGAGGTCAATCGGGACATCGGGCAGCTTGCGAACGTGTACTACCAGCTGAAGGACTACGAGCGGGCCGCGCAGTTCGGCGAGCGCGCGATCCGCGGAGGATTTGCGACCCCCGAGACCTACACGCTCGTGAGCCAGGCCTACTATCTGAAGGGCGACTTTCGCACCGCGTATCGCTTCACCGACGATCTCGTGAGCGATGAGATCAAGCGGGGGGAGACGCCGGCCGAGGCGCAGCTCGACCTCATCCTCAATGCCTGCCTGAGGATCGACAACGACGTGTGCGTCTCGCGCCAGCTCGAGCAGCTCGTCACCTACCATCCGAAGCCGATGTACTGGCAGAACCTCATGATCTCGCTGTTCGACTCGAGGCAGGCGGACAGCGACGCGGACCTGCTCAACATCTATCGGCTCGCCGTGGACGTGGGGGCCATGACGATGTCCTCGCAGTACATCGAGATGGCGCAGCTCGCGCTCGAGCAAGGCTCGCCCGGCGATGCGGAGCAGGTGCTCGAGCAGGGCTACGAGAAGAATGTCTTCACCGACCCGCACGAGCACGAGCACGCCGACCGCCTGCTCGCGAACGCGAAGAAGCAAGCGGCGTCCGACGAGTCCGCCCTGCCCAAGCTCGCCGCGGAGGCCGCGGAGGAGGCGACGGGTGACAAGGACGTGGCGGTCGGGATGGCCTATCTCGGCTACCAGCAGTTCGACCAGGCCGCCGACGCGCTCGCGCAGGGCCTGATGAAGGGTGGCGTGCACGATGAGGCGCAGGCGCAGCTGCTGCTCGGGATCGCGCAGCTGAAGGCCGGTCGCAGGGCCGACGCGCTCAAAGCATTCCATGCGGTCTCGGGCGAGCCGACGCTGGTGAGGCTCGCGAACCTCTGGAGCCTGCGGGCCCGCGGGCCGGCCGGCACCCTGGCGAGCGGCTAGGGCAGGCGCGAGGCATCAGGAGAGAGACGCCATGACGATCAAGGCGGGAGACCGGATGCCGCAAGGCACACTGAAGACGATGACCCCGGACGGACCCCGGGACGTGTCCACCGATGAGCTGTTCAAGGGCAAGAAGGTCGTGCTCTTCAGCGTCCCGGGCGCGTTCACTCCGACGTGCGACGCCAAGCACCTGCCCGGCTTCGTGCAGCACGCGCGCGACCTGAAGGCGAAGGGCATCGAGACGATCGCGTGCATGGCGGTGAACGATGTGTTCGTCATGAACGCCTGGGGCAAGTCGGCCGGGGTCGCCGATCACGTGCTCATGCTCGCCGACGGTAACGCCGAGTACGCGAAGGCGCTCGGTCTCACGCTGGACGCGAGCCGCTTCGGCATGGGCACGCGCGGCCAGCGCTTTGCGATCGTGGTGGAGAACGGGATCGCGCGCCAGGTCTACATCGAGGGGCCCGGCGAGTTCAAGGTCTCATCCGCCGAGCACGTCCTCGCGGGCCTGTAGGGGCGCGCGGCCCCGCGCCGTCAGGAGAGCAGCTTCTCGAGCTGCGGGACGATCTCGAACAGGTCGCCCACGAGGCCGATGTCGGCCACCTCGAAGATCGGCGCCTCGGCGTCCTTGTTGATGGCGACGATCGTCCGTGCGTCCTTGATGCCGGTCAGATGCTGAATGGCGCCCGAGATCCCGACGGCGATGTAGAGCTCGGGGGCGATGATCTTTCCGGTCTGCCCGACCTGCATCTCGTTCGGAACGTAGCCCGCATCGACGGCCGCGCGCGAGGCGCCGACCGCGGCGCCGAGCTTGTCGGCGAGCCGGTACAGAAGCCGAAAGCCCTCCGCGCTGCCGAGGGCCCGGCCGCCCGAGACGACGCGGCGGGCGCTTTGCAGGTCGGGACGGTCGGTCTTGGCGGCCGAGACCGAGACGAATCGCGTGTGAGTCGGCGGCGCCGCGGACGCGGCCGCGGTCTCGATGCGCGCCGCACCGCCGGCCGGTGCGGCCTCGTAGGAGGCGGTGCGTACGGTCCCGACGATGGTGGCGGCGCCCACCACCTCCACCGTGACGATGACGTTGCCGGCGTAAATCGGCCGCTTGAAGCGCGTCGGACTCTCCACCGCCATGATGTCGCTCACCTGCGGCGCATCGAGCAGCGCGGCGAGCCGCGGCATCAGATCCTTCCCGAACGTCGTGGACGGACCGAGCACATGGCTGCAGCCTGCCGACACCGCGGCGAGCTGCGGCGCGAGGACCGCGGCGAGCGGGTGGGCGTTCGCCGGATGCTCGACCTTGCACACCGTCTCGACGCCCTCGAGCTGCGCCGCCTGTGCGGCGAGCGGCCCGGCGTCCGCCGCGCACACGGCGATCATGATCCGCGCGCCCGCGATGCCGCGCGCGCAGGTGACGCACCGCGCGGTGCTCGGGCTCAGGACTCCGTCCGCGTGCTCGGCGACGATCAGGACGCCGGCCACTAGAGGAGCCCCTTTTGCCTGAGCGCGGCAACGAGCTCGGCGGCGTCGCGGACGCGAATCCCCTTTTGCCGCTCGGCGGGCGGCTCGAAGCGCACCGCGCTCACCCGAGCGCGCGGTGCCACGCCGAGCGAGGCGAGGCTCACGGTCTCGAGGGGCTTTTTCTTCGCCTTCATGATGTCGGGAAGCTTCACGTAGCGCGGCTCGTTGAGGCGCAGATCCGTCGTGAACACCGCCGGCAGCTCGACCTGCAGGGTCTCGAGGCCCGCATCGACCTCGCGCACGACGGTCGCGGTGTCCCCCGCGAGCTCGATCCTCGAGGCGAAGGTCGCCTGCGGCCGCTCCCAGAGCGCGGCGAGCATCGGCCCGGTCTGGCTGTTGTCGTCGTCGATCGCCTGCTTGCCGAGGATCACCGCAAACGGCTGCTCGCGCCGCACGAGCGCGAGCAGCACACGCGCGAGCGCCGGCGGCTCGAGG
>JASHTK010000175.1 GCA_030040575.1 Gammaproteobacteria bacterium | reverse complement strand
CCTGGAGCGCGCCGCGCGGCGCCGCGGCCCCCGCCGCGGAGGCCGCCGGCGGCGAGAGCCGCAAGCTCCCGGGCGCAGGCGACGCCGAATGGCAGGAGTTCTGATGCCGCGCCGTGCGGCGGATCGAACGCAGTGAGTGCACGCGGAACACGCGCAATAGACAGACTCGGAGAACGACCATGGCTCGGATACTAGCCGTCGATGACTCGGCCGCGATGCGGCAGATGGTCGGCATCACCCTCACCGGAGCCGGCCACGAGGTGTACCAGGCCGCCGACGGGCGCGAGGCGCTGCAGATCGCCGAGCGGGAGCGGTTCGACCTCGTGATCACCGACGTGAACATGCCGGTCATGGACGGGCTCACCCTGGTGCGACACCTGCGCAACATGCCGAGCTACCGGGGCGTCCCGCTGCTCGTGCTCACCACGGAGGCGACGACCGAGAAGAAGCTCGAGGGCAAGGCGGCGGGCGCGACCGGCTGGCTCGTCAAGCCCTTCAATCCGGATCGGCTGCTCGCGACCGTCGCCAAGGTGCTGAGCTGAGCGGCGCGGTTTGACGGAATCCGGCTGTCCGCCGCGCGCGACCGTGACCGCGATCACAGGGGCGCGGAGCGCCTGCGGCGCGACCTCAAGAGCCGCACGGCAGTGCCGAATTGAGTCCTGCGAACGGGTGAAGCCGGCGACCGCGCCGCCGGCGCCGCCACTGCGAAGGGAACTGCGATGATCGTACGAAACCTGATCCGGGTGCTGCTCCTCGCCGGCCTCGTGACCGCCCTGCCCGCCCGCGCCGACGAGTGCGTGCTGCCGCCGCCGCCGAGCAAGATTCCCGACGGGGCGACCGCGAACGAGCAGCAGATGCTCACCGCGATGAACACTCTCAAGGAGTACAACGGAGATGTGAACGTGTACCTCGAGTGCCTCGATTTCCAGGCGCGGCAGAATCGCATCTCCTCGAACTCGCGCGACATCAAGCACGACGCCGCCGTCGTGCAGCTGCAGTCGATCGCGGACCGGTTCAACGAGCAGGTACGCCTCTTCAAGTCGAAGCACGGCTGAGCGCGCTCGAGCGGCGCCGCCCGGCCGAGCCGGACGTAAGTTGAACGGACGCGCGCACATGCCCGCAGCAGTCGAAGAGCGCGCCGCCGCCCTCGCGGCCGCCGCGGATCTCCTCGCGCTCGCCATGCAAGAGTCGCAGGGGCCCGTGGGCGTGCTCGGCGGCGCCCTCGAGCGCATGGCGGCCGCGCTCGCGCAGTGCGCGCGCGCCATCGAGCGCCAGCGAGCGCTCGAGCCATCCTCCGCCGCGCCCGCCGCTAGGGTGCTCGCGGACCTCGAGGCCTGCCGCGAGGCGCTCGAGCGCGAGATTGCGCTCTGCATCGAGAGCCTGCAGTTCCACGACCGGCTGATGCAACGGCTCGCGCGCGTCGGCCGCCACCTCGCCGGCCTCGCGGACGGGCCGCGCGCGGGCGCCGATCCGCGCCGGGTCAACTCGAGCGAAGGCAGCATCGAGCTGTTCTGAATGAGACCGCTCGCCCGCTCCCTGGCCCTGCGCGAGTTCGCATTCGGCGAGGAGGATTTCACGGCCCTGCGCGACCTCGTGAAGTCCCTGACCGGCATCAACCTGTCGGATCAGAAGCGCGAGCTGGTCTACGGGCGGCTCTCCCGGCGGCTGCGCGCGCTCGGGCTCACGAGCTTCCAGGCCTACCGCAAGCTGCTCGCCGCCGACCCCCAGGAGCTCGTCCAGCTCACCAACGCGATCACCACGAACCTCACGGCGTTCTTCCGCGAGCGCCACCACTTCGAGTACCTGCGCGATCAGGTGCTGCGGCCGATCGCCGCGGATCCGCGCGCCGAGCGGCGGGTTCGCATCTGGTCCGCCGGCTGCTCGAGCGGGGAGGAGGCCTACTCCATCGCGATGACCGTGGTCGAGGCCGTGCCGGACTTATCCCGCTGGGACATCCGCATCCTCGCGACCGACCTCGACTCGGACATGCTCGCGCGGGCGCGCGCCGGCACGTACCCGGCCGGGCGGATCCACGGCGTCGGTCCCGAGCGGCTCGCCCGGTTCTTCGCGCAGCGCGGCGAGGGGGCCGCCGCGAGCTACCAGGTCGTGCCGCAGCTCGCGGCGCTCATCACCTTCCGGCAGCTCAACTTGATGCACGGTCTGCCGATGAAAGGGCCACTGGATGCGATTTTCTGCAGGAACACCGTGATCTACTTCGACAAGGACACCCAGCGCGACCTGTTCCGGCGCATCGCCGTGCTGCAGCATGCCGGCGACCGGCTGTTCCTCGGCCACTCGGAGAGCCTGTTCCAGGTCTCGACCGAGTACACCCTGATCGGCCGAACGGTCTACAGGCGCAACTGACGTGGCCGCGATCGGCGCACCCGGCGCGCGGAGCGCGCAACCCCCGGCCCTGCGCGGCTTCGAGCACCTGCAGCGGTTCTGGGAGCCCGACACCGAGCGGTGGACGACCAAGATCCTCCCCGGGGAGTACTACGTCACCTGTCACGACGAGGCGATCACGACGGTGCTCGGCTCCTGCGTGTCCGCGTGCGTGCGCGACCCGCTGCGGGGCGTCGGCGGCATGAATCACTTCATGCTGCCCGCGGACGCCGCGAGCCCTCGTGGACCGTGGGTCGATCCGGCCGTCGGGCTCGCGACCCGCTACGGCTCGTACGCGATGGAGAGCCTCATCAACGACCTCATGAAGCTCGGCGCCGCGCGCCAGCGATTGGAGTTCAAGCTGTTCGGCGGCGGGCGCGTGCTCACCTCGATGACCGACGTGGGCGCGCGGAACATCGATTTCATCCACAGCTTCATCGAGATCGAGGGGTACAAGATCGCCGCGCAGGACGTGGGGGGTACCCAGCCACGCAAGATCGTGTACTTCCCGGCCGCGGGGCGCGTGAAGGTGCGGCGGCTGCGCGCGATCGAGAACCGCAGCATCGCCGACCGCGAGCAGATCTACCTCGAGAGCCTCGGCAAGCAAGCCGACGGCGGCGAGGTCGAGCTGTTCGCTTGAGGGATCATGACGGGAGACCCGATGGCCATGCCGGCAGCGCCCCTCGCACGCGGTGACGTGAAGCGCCGCATCCGCGTGCTCATCGTCGATGACTCCGCGCTCGTCCGGCAGATGCTCGGCGACATGCTCGCGCGCGATCCGGCGATCGAGGTGGTCGGCGCGGCCGGGGACGCGCACGTCGCGCGCCAGAAGATCAAGCAGCTGAACCCCGACGTGCTGACGCTCGATGTCGAGATGCCGAAGATGGACGGCCTCACCTTTCTCAGGAACTTGATGCGGCTGCGCCCGATGCCGGTCGTCATGGTCTCCTCCCTCGCCGAGCACGGCGCCGAGGTGACGCTCGATGCCCTCGCGCTCGGCGCGGTCGACTACCTGCCGAAGCCGCGGGTCGATCTTGCCGCGCGGCTCGGGGACTATGCCGAGGAGCTCATCGAGAAGGTCAAGGCCGCCGCCAACGCGAGCGTGCGAACGCTCGCTGCGCGCGACGGCCACCCGCTCGCGGCGCCGGCGCGCCTCAGCGCCGGCCCCGGCCCGCTGCGCACGACGGACCGGATCATCGCGATCGGCGCCTCGACCGGAGGGACCGAGGCGATCAAGGAGGTGCTCACGGGCCTGCCGGCGGACGCCCCCGGGATCGTCGTCGCCCAGCACATCCCGAAGGCGTTCAGCACCTCGTTCGCGCGGCGCATGAACGAGTGCTGCCGCATGACGGTCTGCGAGGCCGAGGACGGCCAGCAGGTGATCCCGGGCCACGTGTACATCGCCCCCGGCGACCGCCACCTCGAAGTCGAGCGCGACGGCGCGCGCTACATCTGCAAGCTCGACGACGGGGAGCCCGTCAACCGCCACAAGCCCTCGGTCGACGTGCTGTTCCGCTCGATCGCGCGCAACGCGGGCCGCAATGCGATCGGCGTGCTGCTCACCGGAATGGGCAAGGACGGCGCGCGCGGCCTGCTCGAGATGCGCGAGGCCGGCAGCCGCACGGTCGCTCAGGATGAGGCGACCAGCGTCGTCTGGGGCATGCCGGGCGAGGCCGTCTGCCTCGGCGCCGTGCAGCACGTGATCGCCCTGCCGCAGCTCGCCGCCGCGGTGTGCGAGCTCGTCGCTGCGATGGACATCACGCGCGAGGCGCGTTCGGCTTGATAAGGTAACTGAACATAAGGAGGCGCCATGGCGAGCACGGAGCAATCAAAGTCGCGGACGATGCAGGAGAGCCCAGCGGAGGTCGGCGATCCGGTCGCGTTCGGCTTTGTTCAAGCGCTCGCCGCGGAGCTCTCGAGCGGCAAGGTGGATTTGCCGAGCTTTCCGGACATCGTGCCGCGGGTGCGCCAAGCGCTCGCCGACGAGGGCGCGACGCCGCAGAAGATCGTGCGGGTCGTGAGCTCCGAGCCGGCGCTCGCCGCGCGGCTGCTGCAGATGGCGAATTCAGCGGCCCTCAACTTCAGCGGCAAGGCGGTCACGGATCTGCGCACGGCCATCGCCCGCCTGGGGTTCAATCTCGTGCGCACGGCCGCCATCGCCTTTGCGATGTCGCAGCTGAAGAAGGCGGACGCGCTGAAGGGGCTCGAGAAGCCGCTCGATGTGCTGTGGCGGCGCAGCGCCGCCGTCGCCGCGATGTCGCACGTGCTGGCCAAGCGCCTCTCGAGGATCAACCCGGACACCGCGCTCCTCGCCGGGCTGCTGCACGGGATCGGGGAGCTCTACATCCTCACCCGCGCCAAGCAACACCCGCAGCTCTTCGCCGACGAGAGCGCCTATCAGGCGATCGTGCGCGATTGGCACACGAGCATCGCCAAGGCGCTGCTCGAGAACTGGGACATGGCCGAGGAGATCGTCCGCGCGGTGAGCGAGTTCGAGAGCGTCGAGCGCGACGACCGCGGACCGGTGGACTTGACCGACGTGCTGTCGGTCGCGTACCTCATCGTCTCCTATCAGGACCATCCCGAGGAGATCGAGCTCAACATGCAGGGCGTACCGGCCTGCCGGCGCATGCAGCTCGACCGGGCGGCCTACGAGAAGCTCATCGCCGAGTCGGCCGACGAGATCGCCGCCATGCGCCAGGCGCTCGGCAACTGAGCCTTGCGGCCCGGAGCAACGCCGTGAGCGTCCCACAGCCGGCATTGAGCCCCCCGCCCGCACCGGGAGAGTCGCCGGCGGATGCGGAGCGCCGCGAGCCATCTCTCTTCGTGCAGTCGCTCGCCGCCGAGCTCTCGAGCGGCCGGGTCGAGCTGCCGGGATTTCCGGAGATCGTCGCGCGCGTCCGCCGCGCGCTCGCGGATGAGAACGTCTCGACGGAGAAGGTCGCGCGCGTCGTCGGCGCCGAGCCGGTGATCGCGGCGCGGCTGCTGCAGATGGCGAACTCCGCCGCCCTCAACCCGGCGGGCAAGCCGATCGCCGACCTGCGCACGGCGATCCTGCGAGTCGGTCTCAACGTCGTGCGCAGCTCGACGATCGCCTTCGCCGTGCAGCAGCTGCGCAAGTCACCGATGCTGCGCGGACTCGAGAAGCCGCTCGATGTGCTCTGGCAGCGCAGCGTGCTCGTGGCGAGCCTCTGCTACGTCATCACGCGCCGATGCGCGCGCCACCTGAGTGCGGACACCGCCCTGCTTGCCGGACTCCTGCACGGCATCGGGCGGCTGTACATCCTCACGCGCGCGAGCGTCCACCGGACCCTGTTCGCCGACGTCGCGACCTACCAGGCGATCGAGCGCGACTGGCATCTCGGCATCGCCTGCGCCCTGCTCGAGCACTGGGGGATGGCCGAGGAGATCGTGCAGGCGGTGCGAGAGTCGGAGAACTTCGCCCGCGAGCCTCGGGCGAGCGCCTCACTCAGCGACGTGCTCGTCGCTGCGACGCTCGTCGCGGTGTACCAGAATCAGCCCGAGCTGCTCGCGGCGCGGTTGAACAGCGTGCGCCCCGTCGCGACGCTGAAGCTCGATCGGGTGGTCTGCGAGACGCTCATCGCCGAGTCCGCTCAGGAGATCGCCGAGCTGCGCGAAGCGCTCGGTTGAGGGAGGCCGGCTGCCGGCGGGCGCGCCCGCCTAGCCGAGCGCGCCGAGCGAACGCTCCATCTGCACGAGGTTGTCGGCGATGCTCTGCGGGGAGACGGTGTAGGTGCCCTGCTCGATGGCGCCGCGGACCGAGGCGACGAGCACGTCGTCCACGGCCGGCAGCTCTTGGGTCGCCTGCGCGAGCGCGGCGAGCTGACTTGCCGCATCCGTAATGTGGATGCTGCCGGACCCCTCGGTCGAGCCGGAGCCCGCGGACGAGCCGCTCGCCGGGCTCTGTGCGCCCTGCGATACCTTGCCTGCCCCGACCGGGGCCGGCCGGCTGCCGTCGTAGCCGTTGATCTTGCTGGACACCTCGAGTCTCTCCTTCGGATCCTGCACAGGGGTTATCGGCCGCGGGGCGCGCAACTTTAGCGCGCCACGCAGGCCTCACACGTCGATCTTCACCACTCGCCCGACCCCGGTGAGAGCGTACGCTCCGCGCGGACCGTACGCCACCGTTTCCCCCCGGCCCTGGATCAGCGCCGCGAGGCGGGCCTGCACGTGCCGCAGGCGCGCGGTGACAAGCGCACCGTTGCGATCGTTGAGCGCGCGGCACTGCGCCGCGACCGTCTTGCAGCGCGTCCAGTCGGCGCCGAGCGTCCCTTCGGGGTCGCACCAGCGCAGGATCTGCTCGAGGCCGCGAGCATCGCCGCCGTGACCGAGCTGGCGGCAGAGCGCGACGCGCTTCTCGTCCGCCCGGACGACCCGCGCCACGCTGCGCTGGCGCTCGCGCACGGCGCCCTCGAGCGCCGGCACCTCGTTCGCGGAGAGCTGCGCAAGCTCGCGCTCGAGGAGCCCCAGGAGCTCGGCGAGGGCCGCGGCCTCCTCTGCGAGGAGCTTGGCGATTTGCTGGCGGCAGATGGCCGGTTCCATGGTCAACCTCAATTCCCGACCGCGACGATGCCGGGGGATTCGGCGACGCCCTCGACGATCTTCTCGGAGCTCACGTTCTCGACTCTCACGCGCGCCCCGGCGCCGGCATCGTCGAGCGCGAGGCCGGCGGCGCGCACTTCGATGCCGTCCGCCTGGACGAGGAGTGTCACTTCCTGACCGCGATGCACGACCGGGTCGGCCGTGAACATCTCGACGGTGAGGGCGGTGCCCGCGGCGAGGGTACGCTCCGCGCTGCGCCCGTCGAGCTCGGCCGGACTGCCGAGAAACGCCGTCGAGAATCCGGTGACATCGCGCATCTGCACGGCCACATCGTCCGGCGCGACATGCGCGCCGCGCGCGACTGCGCGCCGCAGGGTGAGCACCGGGACGTGCCGCACGACGGTGACGGGCACATAGACCAACCAGCGAGCCGGAGCCGTGCAACTCACGCCGACGGTGGAGCGGGCGAGCGCGGCGTTTCCGGCGATCGGCTCGACCGTGAGAGCCGTCGCGCACCGCGCGAGCCTCAGCCGCTCATCGAGAGACCCCGCGGTGATGTCGGCGACCTCGGAGGCCTGCAGCTGCGACCGCGCGTACGCCACCGCGGCGGCACGGATGTCCGCGACGGGCTCCGTCCGCTCGGGCGCGGCGCCCTCCTGGGCCGAGGCCGCAGCGCCCATCGAGGCCCATGCGGCGGCTGCCGCGAGGGCCATCCAGGCGGTCCCGCCCCGGGTGCGTCGGTTTTCTGTCATGTGCGTGCTCCTCGCCCGTGAGAGCTGCAAGTTGCGCGCCAGCGGGCGCGGCCTCGAGCCCCGGATCGCCCGGGCCCTGCCGCCTGCGGCAAGGGCTTGCCGCCCGAGCGAAGACGCATCACGCGCCGGAAAGGTCGCGGCCGCTCCGGGGCGTCCCCCGACGGCTTGGCATGCGTATTGCTGTTTCCCCCCCGTCGTTGTTTTGACGGTGAGACGCACGATGCCGCTCGATCTCGATGCCTATCTCGGAATCCAGCCCGAGGCGCTGCAGCTGCAGTCGCGGCGCATGCAGGTGATCGCGGACAACCTCGCGAACGTCGACACGCCGAACTACAAGGCGCGCGATATCGACTTTCAGTCCGCGCTCGCCGCCGCGAGCGGCGCGGCCGATGCGCCCGTGACCCTCGCGACGACGCAGCCCGACGATCTCGGCGGCAACGCCGCGGCGGACGGCTCGGCCGAGCTCAAATATCGCGTCCCGCTCGCCCCATCGCTCGATGGCAACACGGTCAACTCCGAGCTCGAGCAAGCGGCGTTCGCCGAGTCCACCGTGCGCTACCAGGCCACGCTCACCTTTCTCTCGACGAGCCTCCGCAACCTGATGACCGCGATCACCGGATCGTAGCCCAACGGGAGCGCCACCTCATGTCCTCCTTTAAGATCTTCGATATCTCCGGCTCCGGCCTCGCGGCCGAGTCGGTCCGGCTCAACACCATCGCGAGCAACCTCGCGAACGCGGACAGCGTCACCGGCAGCCCCGCGACGGTCTACAAGGCGCGCCATCCGGTCTTCCAGGCGATCCGCGACGCCGTCGCCTCGTTCGGCACCGATCTCAGCACGGACGGCGCGGGCGCCGACGCGGCGGTGAGCGTGGCCGGCATCGTCGAGAGCGACGCGCCGCCCACGGTCACCCACGATCCGGGCAACCCGCTCGCGGATGCCAACGGCAACGTCTACTCGCCGAACGTGAACGTCATCGAGGAGATGACCGACATGATCTCCGCCTCCCGCGCCTATCAGGACAACGTGGAGGTCATGAACACCTCGAAGGACCTGATGCTCGATACGCTGAAGCTCGGCGAGTCGTGATCCGCCGGCCCGCGCCCGCCACCCCCTTTAAGGAGAGGAGCCTCATGACGACCAGCACGATCAATCCCCTCACCCCGACGACCAGCGCCGACGCCGCCTCGCAGGCCTCGAGCATCGTCCCGGCGAACATGCAGATCAGCGAGACCGACTTCCTGCAGCTGATCACCACGCAGATGCAGGATCAGGACCCGCTCGACCCGACCGACCCCAGCCAGTTTCTCTCGCAGATCGAGGGATTGAGCGAGGTGTCGAGCCTGCAGAGCATGCAATCGACCCTGCAGTCGCAGCAGTTGACGAGCGGCGCCTCGCTGCTCGGCCAGATGGTGCTCGCGCCGCTCAGCAGCGTCACGCTCGCGACCGGGGGCACGGTGAGCGGGGCCGTCACGGCGCCGTCCGGCGCGAGCGCACTCACCGTCTCCATCGCCGATTCGAGCGGCGCGGTCGTCGATACCTTCCAGGTCGCCCCCGAGGCCTCGGGCCTCACCGGTTTCACCTGGAACGGGCAGACCAGCACCGGCGCCGCCGCGGCCGCGGGTGAGTACACCGTCTCCGTCAGCGCGACGGTTGACGGCGAGAGCCAATCGGTCACCCCGCTGCTCGAGAGCCAGGTCACGAGCGTCACGGTGGACCCGACCACCCAGGCGCTCGATGTGAACACGAGCAACGGCTCGGCACCGCTCACCTCGGTCGTCAGCATCTTCTAGCGCACACACGCACGCACGCACGCACGCACGGCGAGCCGCCTCGATCAACCGAACCGCATCCCCATTTCATCCTTCACGGAGATTCAAGCATGTCCTTCAACATCGCCCTCACGGGCCTCAACGCCGCCAACGAGGACCTCTCGGTCACCTCGAACAACCTCGCGAACGTCGCCACCGTCGGATTCAAGGGCTCGCGCACCGAGTTCTCCGACCTGTTCGCCTCCAGCCAGACCGGCGTGAGCGCCACGGCGGTCGGCAACGGCGTCGCGGTGTCGGAGGTCGCGCAGCAGTTCACGCAGGGCAACATCGAGACGACCGGCAACAACCTCGACCTCGCGATCAGCGGCAACGGCTACTTCGTCGTGAGCGACAACGGCGCGCTCAACTACACCCGCGACGGCGAGTTCCAGCTCAACGCCGACGGCGATGTGGTGACCGCCGACGGGCAGAACCTGCAGGTCTATCCCCCCCTTGCGAACGGCGGGTTCAACACGGGAGGTCTCGAGAACCTCTCGCTCACGACGGGCGAGAGCGCCCCGCAGGCGACGACGACGGCTCAGGTCACCGCCAATCTCCCGGCCGATGCGACCGCGCCGGCCGATGCGACCTTCAGCCCGACGGACCCGAACAGCTACACCGACACGACCTCCCTCTCGGTGTACGACTCCCTCGGCGCCGCCCATACCGCGACGCTCTACTTCGTCAACGCCTCGACGGCCGAGGCGCCCGACACCTGGGACGTGTACGAATACATCGACGGCACGCAGGTCAACGCCGACCCGGCGGTCCTCACCTACAACCAGGACGGCGCGCTCACCGGCGCGACCGACCCGGACGGCACGGCCGTCGCGAACGGAACGGTCGACTTCGGACCGTACACCCCGGCGACGGGCGCGGCGGCGATGGACGTGCAGTTCAACTTCAGCCAGACCACCCAGTACGGCGATGACTTCGGCGTCACGGCGGTCGAGCAGAACGGGTACACGACCGGCCAGCTGACCGGGATCGACATCAGCTCGACCGGCGTCGTGCAGGCGCAGTACACCAACGGCAACTCGATCAACCTCGGGCAGATCGCACTCGCGAACTTCGCCAACTCTCAAGGCCTGCAGCAGGAAGGCAGCGCGAGCTGGTC
>JASHTK010000174.1 GCA_030040575.1 Gammaproteobacteria bacterium | reverse complement strand
TTGGACGCCGGGCGCCGTGAGCAGCAGCAGCTGCTTGTCGATGCCGAGCTCGTCCATGCGGGCGAGGCGTCCCTCCCCGACATCGAGCAGCTGCTCTTGCAGGGCGGGCATCCTCGCAAACATGCCTGCCATGCGCAGCGAGGGATCGTCGGGCGCGTGCGGGCCCTCGAGGAGCCTCACCTGCGCCTCGACGATCTCGGGGATGGTCCAGGCCTCCTCGGTCGCGATCCTGAGGTACGGCGGGCGCCGATCGATCGGGCGGCTGGCGGGTGCGAGTCCGCGCTTCTCGCGCGGTGCAGGGGTCGTCACGGCGCTTGACGTGGCGGTTTTCGCCATGGCTCTCACCTCCTCGGTTTGCACCCGAACGCTACCACGCGGCCAGGCCGGCGGGGCTGCGCCGGGCGCGGCCGTGCGCCACGCGAGCCCGTGCCGCCCGCAAGTTGCCAAGCCTCGCCGTATCGGGTACAAAGCCCCCACCTTGGGGAGTAGCCGCCCGGCCCAGCCGGGACGTACGTCAACATCCTTGGGCATCTGCCCGTGGCGTACGAGGCCTTCGGGCATGGCGAGACCAACGGCAGGACCCCTGGCACGAGCGGTGGGGGACTCCGCCGTGGTCCGTCACCCGCTCGGCTTGGAGCTCCCGGGTGGAATCCTTCCTCGTCTCGCTGTCCACGGTCGCGATCGCCGAGATGGGCGATCGGACGCAGCTTCTGGCGCTGATGCTCGCCGCACGCTACCGACGTCCCTGGCCGATCCTCGCCGGAGTGCTGTGCGCGACGCTCGCCAATCACCTGCTCGCCGGGATCATCGGCGTGCGGGCGGGCCGGTTTCTCACGCCGCGGCTGCTCGACGGCATCGTCGGAGCGAGCCTGATCGGCATGGCGCTGTGGACGTTGAAGCCGGACACGCTCGAGGAGCGCTCAGAACGACCGCGCCGAGCGGGCCCCTTCGTCGCGACGCTGGTCGCGTTCTTCGTGGCCGAGATCGGCGACAAGACGCAGATCGCGACGATCGCGCTCGCCGCCGCGTACTCGAACTTGGTCGCCGTGGTGGCCGGCACGACGAGCGGCATGCTCCTCGCCAACGCGCCCGTCGTGTTCCTAGGCCGGGCGTTCTCGCAGCGCCTGCCTCTGAAGGCGATCCGCTACGCGGCGAGCGCGTTGTTCCTCGCGCTCGGCGCCGTGTTTCTCGCTCGCGCCGTGCACTGATTGCGGGGGCGCGAGTATCCGGTTGAGGAGCGCGGCGAGCCGCGCTCCGGCGAGCAGGAGCTGCTCGCGCACCACGCGCTCGGCGGCCCGTTGATAGTCGGCATCGAGGACGACGGCGGCCGAGGCGGTGCGGTGGCACGCGAACTGCGGATAACGATATGCCACCTCGCGCGCGAGCCGGTTGGATTCACGGGCCCAGGACTCCGGCGTGCCCTCGCCTCGAGCCCGAGCGAGCCGCCGGGCCGCTGCAGCGAGAGCGGCGATGTCGCTCGGCGGGCGCCGGGTGCTTCTCGTCCGCAGCGCGAGTCGCACGAGCTGATCATCCCAGACCTCGTGCAGATCCAACCTGCGCCGCGCTCGCATGCCGGCCAGTACCACCGGCACCTCGTTGCCGCCCCGATCGTCGTTGTCCGCCGCGTGCAGCGGCTGGTGAATGTCACCGACGAGATGCACGATCCATTTGAGCGCCTCGTTGCGCTCGCGGTGCGCGGCGCTCCGCTCGGCGACGACGGCGATCATTCGCTCGAGCTGCACCGTATTGCATTGCCCGTCGGGGCAGTACTGCGCGCGGCTCGCGCTGCCGCAGACCGGACGATTGTCGTAATGCCACGACGGATGCGACGCCGGCGTGCCGCGAATCTCATCCGCCCAGGTGGACACGGCCTCGAGCGTCGTGCGATGGGAGGGGTTGCCGTCCCGGTCGAGATCGCCCTGAAGCAGATCGGCAACCGCCGCGCGGGCCCGCGGATCGAGCAGCCGGTCTGCGATGGCGCCGACCGTCCGGTGCCCCTGGGGTCCCCACGCCCATGCGGGGCACGCGCACACGAGGAGGAGCGCGCCGAGCGCCGCGGCAATTCGTGTCAGACCCTTCACTCGACCTCGGAGACGCCCTCGCGCTCACATGGTGTCACGATTCCGCTTCCTCGTCCTCGTCTCGGGCGACCGCGGCTCGATCAAGGCCAACCTGCCGCATCGCCGCGCCCGAGCGGAGTCGGCCCGCCCGCTTGTTGAGCAGCCCCATTTGGGGGTAGCGTGCGCACAGCCACGCCGAACGATCGGCCGATCGATGGGGGAGCGGTGCTCGATCCGCGCTGCCGGCATGCTTGGAGTTGCTTTGCTCGGATCCTCGCGGCTGCGCTCGGGCTCCTCACGACCGGCGCTCCCCGACCGTCGATGAGGAGCGGGGCCTCGTGCTCGAGCTCGTGAATCCCGTGCCGTACCAGATGGGTGCCGGCCGGTAGCGCCCCGGCGAATGAATAGCCCACGGCCGCTCTATCGCGGCCGCGATCTGCCGCTTTACCTCTGCACCCGCGTCCTTGCGCGGGTGGCGACCCTCGTGCAGTCGGTGGCCGTTGGCTGGCAGGTCTACGACCTCGTGCGCAGTCCGCTCGCGCTCGGGCTCGTCGGGCTCGTCGAGTTCGCTCCGATGTTCCTGCTCACCCTGCCGGCGGGCGAGCTCGCGGACCGCTTCGATCCGCGCCGGATTCTCGCCCTGAGCCTGCTCCTCGAGGCGGTCACGAGCGGCCTGCTGCTGCTCTTTGCCGCGACTCATCCGCAGAGGATCTGGCCGCTTTACGCGGTGCTCGTGCTCTTCGGGTGCGCGAGCGGGCTCGCCGGGCCCGCGGGGCGCTCGCTCGCCCCGTTCCTCGTGCCCCCCGAGCGGCTCGCCAAGGCGATCGCCTGGTCCTCCTCGGTCGCGCAGGTGGCCGTGATCGCGGGCCCCGCCGTCGGCGGCTACGCGTATGCGCTCGGGCCGGCGGTCGCGTACGGCGGTGCACTCGTCGCGCTCGTGCTTGCGGCCGCCGGCACGATGCTGCTCGGGGGGCGGCGCCCGCCGCGCGAGGCCGCGGTCCTCGGCAGTCGGCTCGCGCGGGTGCGGGAGGGCGTTCGGTTCGTTCGCTCGCGGCCGGTGGTGCTCGGAGCGATCTCGCTCGACCTGTTCGCCGTGCTGCTCGGCGGGGCGACCGCGCTGCTGCCGATCTATGCGCGCGACATCCTGCACATCGGCCCGACGGGCCTCGGCGTGCTGCGCAGCGCGCCCGCGCTCGGGGCCGCCGCCGTCGCCCTCTACCTGGTCGGCCGTCCTCTGCAGCGCCACATCGGATCGGTCCTGTTCGCCACGGTTGCCGTCTTCGGAGTCGCGACCATCGTCTTTGGACTCTCCTCCGACTTCGCGCTCTCGCTCATCGCGCTCGTCGTGCTCGGCGCGTCCGATCAGGTGAGCGTGTACATCCGCACCGCGCTCGTGCAGTTCGCGACGCCGGATGCCGTGCGCGGTCGGGTGAGCGCGGTGAGCACTCTGTTCATCAGCAGCTCGAACGAGCTCGGCGAATTCGAGTCCGGCGTCACCGCCGCGCTCTTCGGCACCGTGCAGGCGGTCGTGGTGGGCGGCGTCGGCACGCTCCTCGTCGTCGCCTTGTGGATGAGACTGTTCCCGCCGCTGCGCAACGTCGATCGCATGGCCGACGTGGCGCCCGCAGAGTCGAGCGCGCCTCAGCGCTGAGGCGCCGGCCGGTCCCAGTCCTTCTTGCCCTCGTCCTGACCCGCGACGGAGTAGAGCACCTGCGCGTTGCGAGTCTTCTGGAACTCCTCGAGCGACTGTCCGCGCATGGCGGCGTAGATGTGCAGGTTCGTCGTGCCGACCACCGCGCCGAGCTTCTCGAGCAGGAAGAAGATGACGCCGTAGTGGATGAGCGCGCGCCAGTCGCGCCGCCGGATCATGTCGCGCTCCTCCTCGGTGAGTGCCGCCTCCGCGAACATCGGCTCCGGATCGGCGAGGAAGCGCTGGCGGTCCGCGGGCACGATGAGCCGGTGCAGAAACTCGTTGATGCGATACGCCTTGACGCTGCGCTCGAGCGTGAACGGGTAGGTGCCCGGGAGGCGCTCGATGCCCGACCACTCCCGCCCGATGCGCTCGCGGTAGGCGGCTGCCGACTCCTCCTGCGGCTCGCTCGAGGCGTTCTCGTAGATGAGCGTCGCGATGGGCGTCATCGAGGGCAGGTAGTACGCCTGATGGAGCTTCTTGACCCGCGCCGAGAGCGCCCCGCGCATGACGAGCCACATGATGACCTCGGAGCCCTCGAAGCCGCCGCGCTCGGCGTACTCGGCGATCGTGAGCTGCGCGAGCCGCTCGGGGTCCTTCTCGAGCAGCTCGAGGAACTCCATGTCCCAGGGGGTGTTGTTGAAGCCGCAGCGCTCGCCGTGCACCTGGTGGGAGAGCCCGCCCGTCCCGACGATCGCGACCTTCAGGTCCTCCGGATAGCTCTCGATCGCCTTGCGCAGCGCGCGGCCGAGCTTGAAGCAGCGCCGGGCCGAGGGGATCGGAAACTCGAGGACGCCGACCTGAAGGGGCACGATGGCGCCCGGCCAGCCGGTCTCGTGCGGCCAGAGAAGCGATAAGGGGGAGAAGCAGCCGTGATCGAGCCCCTTCGCCTGGAAGTAGGAGAGGTCGAACTCGTCGGCCGTGAGGCCGGTCGCGAGGTGGCGCGCGAGCGCGGGATGGCCCTTGATGGGCGGGAGCCGGCGCGGGCCGCCACCCTCGTCGGCCGGCCAGTAGCGCTCACCGACGCCGAGCGCAAAGTGCGAGTAGTGATCGAAGAAGAACGAGGTGACGTGATCGTTGAAGATGTAGAGGAGCACGTCGGGCCGCTTCTCGGCGAGCCACCGCTGCACGGGCTTGTACCCCTCGAAGATCGGCGCCCACACCGCGTCCTGCTGCTTGTTCGTGTCGAGCGCGAAACCGATCGTCGGGGTGTGGGACGTCGCGATTCCGCCGACTATCGTGGCCATGACTTCAAGCTCCCGCAAGCGCTGAATCGGGCAAAGGTATCATGGTACCCGTGGGTGCGCCTGACCGGCTCGGCGTGAGACGGCGGTCAAGTGCCTTCGGGGAAGTCTCACAGGCTCGCGACGGCGGGCTTCGCGGCGAGTCGCGTGGCGCTCACGAGCGCCGCGGCGAGGGCGAGCGCGGCGGCCGCGAGGAGGGCGAGGTTCGAGCCCCGCTCGGGGAAGGCGTGCAGCAGGATCGCCACCGCCGCGGCACCCGAGGTCTGGCCGAGCAGCCGAGCCGTGCCGAGCATGCCCCCCGCGGCGCCGCTGCGTGCGCGGGGAGCTGCGAGAATCATGGTCCGGTTGTTCGGCGACTGAAACAGGCCAAAGCCGGCCCCGCAGAGCGCCATGCGCCAGATGAAGTCGGCGTCCGAGGCGCCCCGTGGGTAGAGCGCGAGCAGGAGCAGCCCGCAGGACATCGCGGCAAGGCCCGCGGCCCCGAGGATGGCGGCCGGGAAGCGGTCGGCGAGCCGGCCGGCGATCGGTGCCGCGATGGCGATCGCAACGGGCCAGGGCGTCATGAGCAGGCCCGTCGCGACCGGCCCGTGTCCGAGGCGCTCGATCTCGAACGGGAGCGCGACGAGGGCGGCCATCTGGCCCATGAACGAGCACACCGAGGTCGCGATGGACAGGGAGAACACTTTGATGCGCAGCAGGTCGAAGGGAATGAGCGGCGCGTCGCGGTCGAGCTGGTCGCGAACGAGGAACAATCCGAGCACCCCGCCGACGCAGAGCTGCGCGAGGGCGAGCGGGGTCGAGGAGCTGTGCGCGAGCGCCTGCAGGCCGCTCATGAGGAGTCCGAATGCGCCGGCATGCAGCGCGGCAACCCTCGAGTTGAAGGGACGCCGCGAGCGCTCGGTCACCGGCAGGGCGTAGATCGCGATGAGGAAGGTGACGACGCCGAGGGGCACGTTGACGGCGAACAGCCACCGCCAGCGCGCGACGGCGAGCACCGCCGCGGCGACGGTCGGTCCGACCGCGGCCGCGGTCGCGACGGCGACGGCATTGATGCCGACGGCGCGGCCGAGGAGCCGGTGCGGGTAGGTGAAGCGCACGAGCGCCGCATTGACGCTCATGATGCCGGCGGCTCCAAAGCCCTGCAGGACGCGCGCGACGACGAGCGCGAGCATCGAGGGCGCGAGCGCGCAGGCGAGCGAGGCGAGGGTGAACACGGCAAGCCCCGCCTGCGAGATGCGCCGGTAGCCGACCACCTCCCCGAGCGAGGCGAGCGGCAGGAGCGAGACGAGGATCGCGATTTGATAGGCATTGACCACCCAGATGGAGGTCGCGGAGGGCGTGCGCAGCTCGCGCGCGATCGTCGGCAGGGCGACGTTCGCGATGCTGCTGTCGAGCACCGACATCGCGATGGCGAGCACGATCGCCGCGATCGCCCAGTAGCGGCGGGGAACGGGCAGGCCGTCCGATTCGCGGAGGTCGCCGGGGCTCGAGCCGGGCCTAGGCATCGCGGGTCTGGCGGGCGGAGGGGCCGATTGAACCCATCGATCGAGGTCCCATATCGGCAGGCGAGGATGCGCGCCGCCGCGGGCGGCGGCGCAGGCTACGGACACCCCGGATGAAACCCCGCCGATACCTCGCGCTCATCGCCATTCTCGGCTCGCTGCACGCCTATGTGGGCTGGCGAGTGTTGCCGGATCTGCCGGTCGCGCCGCTCGTGCGGATCGCGGGCGCAGCGTGGCTTGCCGTATCGTATGGGGCGATGATCCTCGGGCTCCATGCTCGCTCCATCCGGCAGCGCGCCTGGTCCGACCGGGTCGCGGCGGCGGGGCTGTTTGCGGCTGGCCTGCTGTCCTCGCTCTGTGTGCTCACACTGGTCCGCGATCTCGTGCTGCTGCTCGCCATTGTCCCGTTGTCGGCCGAGGCTGTACACCGGCTCGAGTCGGTCACGGCGTCGGGCGTCGTCGCGCTCGCGCTGCTCGCGACCGGCGTCGGCTACGCGAACGCGCGCAGGCGGGCGCGTGTCGTGCGGGTGGACGTTCCGCTCGGGAATCTGCCGCGGGCGCTGCACGGCTTCACGATCGCCCAGGTGAGCGACGTGCACGTCGGCCGCACGATCAAGCGCAAGTACGTCGAGGCCATCGTCGCCGCCGTGAACCGGCTCGGCGCCGACCTCATCGCCGTGACGGGCGATCTGGTGGACGGCCCGGTTCGGGAGCTCGCCGCGCACACCGCCCCGCTCGGTGACTTGCGCGCGCGCCACGGGGCGTTCTTCGTGACCGGCAATCACGAATACTATTGCGGCGAGGCCGACTGGCGCGCGGAGCTCGCGCGGCTCGGGCTGCGCGTGCTCATGAACGAGCACGTGGTGCTTGCGCATGGCGGTGCCTCGCTCGTCGTCGCAGGGGTGACGGACTACGGCGCACACCGCTTCGACGCCGCGCAGCGCAGCGATCCGGAAGCGGCCCTGCGCGGCGCCCCGCCGGACGCCGGCGCGAGGATTCTGCTCGCTCATCAGCCGCGCACGGCGCCGGCTGCCGCCCGGGCGGGCTTCGACCTGCAGCTCTCCGGGCACACCCACGGGGGCCAGTTCTGGCCCTGGACGTGGCTCGTGAGATTTCAGCAGCCGTTCACGGCAGGATTACACCGGTTGGGCGCGCTGTGGGTCTACATCAGCCGCGGGACCGGCTACTGGGGTCCCCCGAAGCGCATCGGAGCGCCGTCGGAGATCACCTTGCTGCGCTTGGTCCCGGCGCACGAGGGGACTCTATGACCGAGAGTCGATCACGATGCTGAGGGCGCCCGTCTCGGCCGCCGCCCTGTGGGCGGCGTCGCTGATCTGCTGCTGCGGTACCGCGCAGGCCGTTCCAGCCGCGCCGGCCGCCGCGCCGCCGCCGAGTGACTCCGCCGACATCGATCAACCCACCGTGCAGCAGGTGGAGATCACCGGCGTGCGGCCGGGTCCGAGCCTGTGGCGAGTCTCCCAGGGCGACCACGTCGTCTGGCTCCTCGGCACGCTCGACCCGCTGCCCAAGCGGATGACCTGGAGGTCCCGCGAGGTGGAGAAGGTGGTGGCGCAGGCGCAGGAGGTGCTCGTCGGCACGCTCGATCGGCACTCCGTGAGCGCGAACGTCGGGCCGATCTCCATCATCAGGCTGTACTTGCAGCTGCGCCGGACGGAGAGAATTCCGCAGAAGGCGAATCTGCGCGACTGGCTCTCCCCCGAGCTCTATGCGCGATTCACCGCGATGAAGCTGCGCTTCGATCCACACGACCGGCGAATCGAGGAGCTGCGGCCGATGTTCGCTGCGCTGCGGCTGTACTCGCGTGCGCTCAGCGCCTCGCAGCTCACCTCCAATGACGACATCGAGGACGAGGTCTTCGAGCTCGCGCGCCGGCACGACGTGCCGATCGAGCGCATCTCCGTGCACCTGACCGACCCGCGGGGAATTCTCACCGAGGCGGGCGAGATCCCGCCCGCTGCGGAGATCACCTGTCTCGCTGCGACGATCGATCGGCTCGAGACCGATCTCGATGCGATGAAGGCGCGTGCGCGCGCCTGGTCGCTCGGAGACGTGGACACGCTGCGCAAGCTTCCCTATTCGAAGCAGCGCGAGGTCTGCACCGGCATGGCTGAGCGTGTTCCCCAGATCAAGGCATTCTTCGACCGCGCGGGCGAGGAGTGGCAAACGTCTCTCGAAGGCGCACTCGCCCACAATCGCACGACGCTTGCGGTGAAGCCGATCTACGACCTGATCGGGCCGAACGGCACGCTCGCCGTGCTGCGAGCCAAAGGGTACACGGTCGAGGGGCCCTGAGCGCCGCGAGCGTCCGCCCGAGACGCTCAGGAGGCGTCCGGCGCGAAGTGCCCCCAGAGGCTCTCGAACGCCATCTTGACGAACGCTTTCGGGTCGCCCCACTTGGCGTTGAACTCGGCGGTCGGATCGAGGGCGACCACCTCGTCGGGCCCGAGGCCCTTGCGGATGGCCCGCTGCAGGCGGAATGCGATGATCGAGTACATCCGGTGCTGCTCCACGAGGTCCGCCTGGGTGAGCACGGGGCCGTGAGCCGGAATGATGCGCGTGCCGGCGTCGGCAACCCCGATGAGCGTCTGCAGCCCGTTCGCCATGCCGACGATCCAGCCGCCGGTGTGAACGTCGATGATCGGCCAGCCCGCGCCCGAGACGACGCCGCCCGCCGCGAGGACGTTCGACTTCTTGAAGTGCACGTACATGTCCCCGTCGGTGTGGGCCTGAAGGAGGTAGCCGTACTCGACGGGCTCGTCCCCGACCGTCACCTGCTCGGCGCCGTAGAAGAAGGTCTTGTTCGGGCGCGCCTGCGCAGGCAGCGGTCCGTAGCTGCGGTGCTCGAGCGGCACGGGGTTCGCGTAGCAGAGCCACAGGCGCGTGTTCTCGTGCGCGATGATGGTCGCGCCGGCGTTGCCGATCGGCTCGTTCGAGCCGGTCTGGCACGGATGCCAGTGCGTGTCGAACAGCGTGTGAATGCGCTCCGCGCCCGTCTCGGCGCGGATGCGCGCGAGGAGCGCTGCCGAGCGCTCGGGCAGACCGCCATCGACGAGCGCGAGCCCCTCGCTGTCGCGCGCGGCGAGGACGTTGCCGCCGTCGCCGCGGTACAGCCAGAGCGTCTCGGTGAGCCGTTGCGACTCGATCGCTGAGCTCGGCTCGCTCGCTGAGCTCGCCGCGCTCGACCGAGCCGGCGCAGCGAGGGCGCCGAGCGATGCCGCGGCGGCCCCCCCGGCGAGCCTCTTGAGGAACCCCCTGCGGTCTACCGAATGTGTCATTGCCGTCCTCGACCTGAGATAATGTGCGTGCGCAAAACCGAACGTTGACCGATCGATCGGGTGCTTGGCAACGTCCGCGAGCGCGCGAGGTGCCGGAGCCGGTACCGTTGGTGGCGCGGCCCGGGCATTTTATGACATACCGGGCACCGTCTGTGACGTTCCCGGAACGGCCGTCGGCGGGGCGGCGTTATGATACGGCCATGCGTTCGGTACCGGGCTCAAGGAGGGGCTCGGACGGTGTAAGTCATTGGCGGAACGAGACTGATGCGAAATCGACACCTCAGCCGATATCTGCTCGCCGCGGCGATCTGCGGCTTCACCGCTCTCGCCTCGAGCGGCGCGGGGTGGGCCTCGCCCACGACCGGCGCGGCGCCACCGCCGGCGAGCGCCGCGGACGCCTCAAGCCCCGACACTTTCGACCCGGACGCCTCCGGCCCGAGCGCCGACGCGGCGTCGCAGGGCGAGGCGGGCATCGCGGCCGGGCCTGCCGCGCAGTACTGGGGCTTCCTCAGGCAGTACTGCAGCAAGTGCCACAACACGGACGACTGGGCGGGCGGCATCGCCTTCGACACGATGAGCCCGGCTCAGATCCCGCACGATGCACAGACCTGGGAGAAGGCGCTCACGCATCTCGATGGGCATCTGATGCCCCCGCCGGGCCATCCGCAGCCGCCGCAGGCGGCGGTGGATGAGTTCGTTCACTGGATGGAAGGGAGCATCGACCAGGCGGCCGCCGGGCACCCGTACGCGGGCTCGGTCGCCCTGCACCGGCTCAACCGCAAGGAGTACGCGAATGCGGTGTGGGACCTGCTGCGCGTGCAGGTGGACCCGAGCACCGTGCTGCCGAAGGACGACGAGGCCGGCGGCTACGACGACATCGCGAACGTCCTGCAGGTCTCCTCGTCCTTCCTCAATCAGTACCTGTCGGCTGCGCGGCAGATCGCGATCGAGGCGGTGGGCGACCGCGACGCGACGCCCGTCGGCACGCAATACCGCGCGCCGCCGACCTCCGGCTCGCAGTTCTTCCACGAGCCCGGCTTGCCGCTCGGCACGCGCGGGGGCTTCGCGGTCACGCACGACTTCCCGGCCGACGGCGAGTACGAGCTCAACATCGGTAACCTCGCCGCCGCGCTCTGGGTCTTCAACCAGGAGTTCGAGAACCACCTCATCGCCACCTACGACGGCCGGAAGTTCTGGGAGGGCAACGTCGGGGGCGAGGCGCAGATCAAGGCGATCGACCAGCGGCAGGATCCGGCGGTCGATGCGATCAACGCGACGCTGAAGCACATCCGCTTCCACGCGACGGCCGGCCCGCATCAGGTCGCCGTCACCTTCATCGACCGCGACTTCGCCGAATCCGAAGGGCGGCTCGAGTTGCAGCAGCCCGGGGATGCGCAGGATGAGGTGCTGCGGATCGGCACGTTCGAGATCTTGGGGCCGGAGAAGGTGACCGGCCTCGGCGAGACGCCGAGCCGAGCGAAGATCTTCACCTGCATGCCGCAGAGCGCGCAGGAGCAGGGGCCCTGCGCCGAGCAGATCCTCGCGACGCTCGCCCGCGAGGCGTACCGCCGTCCGGTCACCTCCGCGGACATCGATCCTCTGCTTGCGATCTACCGCGGCGGCCTCGCGCAGGAAGGCTTCGAGGGCGGCATTCGCAGAGCGATCACCGCGATCCTCGCGAGCCCGTTCTTCCTCTACCGGTCCGAGCCGACGCCCCCCGGCGTTGAGCCGGGGGCGATCTACCGCATCTCCGACCTCGAGCTCGCCTCGCGGCTCTCGTTCTTCCTGTGGAACAGCGTGCCGGACCCGGAGCTGCTCGCGCTCGCCTCGGCCGACCGCCTGCACGAGCCCGCGGTGCTGCAGGGGCAGGTGGAGCGCATGCTCGCCGATCCGCGTGCGATCACTCTCGCCTCGAATTTCGCGTTCCAGTGGCTCGACGTCGAGCGGCTCGACGAGGTCAATCCGGATCCGAAGATCTTCCCGTACGTCGGGGATCCGCGCGAGGACTTCCGCACGGAGCTCAAGCTGTTCGTGGACAGCATCTTCCGCGGGAACCAGGACGTCGTTGATCTTCTGACGGCCCACTACACCTTCCTCAATCAGCGCCTCGCGCTGCTCTACGGCATCAACGATGTGCGGGGCGAGGAGTTCCGGCGCGTGGCGCTCGACCCCTCGCAGTCGGTCCGCTATGGGCTGCTCGGCAAGGGCGCCTTCCTGATGGGAACCTCCTATCCGAATCGGACGGCGCCGGTGCTGCGCGGCCAGTGGATCCTCAACTACATCACGGCGACGCCGCCCGATCCACCGCCGCCCGGCGTCAAGATGACGTTGGACGTGAAGACCCCGGGCACCGAGGAGAAGGTCCTGACGATCCGCCAGCAGATGGCCGAGCATCGCGACAACCCGCGATGCTTCTCCTGTCACGGATTGCTCGATCCGCTCGGGCTTGCGTTTGAGAATTTCGATGCGGTCGGCCGCTGGCGCACTCGGGATCGGATCTCCGGGACGCCCATCGATCCTTCGGGCGTGCTGCCGGGCGGCATCAAGGTGAACGGACCGGACGACGTGCGCCGGATCCTGCTCGAGCACCCGACGCAGTTCGTGCAGTCGCTCACCGAGAACCTGATGACGTATGCGATCGGCCGCACGCTCGATTACCGGGACATGCCGCAGGTCCGGGACATCGTGCACGCGAGCGCCAAGGACGACTACCGGTTCTGGTCGATCGTGATGGGGATCGTCGAGAGCCCGCAATTTCAGATGCGGTCCGCCCCGGGCGTCACGGCGGGCGCGGCGCCCATCAAGACGGCACAGCTGATCCCGTGATTGCTGAAGGGACGAGGACGAGGTAGGCAGCCATGTTCATCACGAAGAAGCACCTTTCCCGGCGCACCGTTCTGAAGGGCGTCGGTGCGACAGTGGGTCTTCCGCTGCTCGATGCGATGATTCCGGCAGGTACGGCGCTCGCGGCGACGGCGGCGAAGCCCTCGCCCTATCTCGCCTGCATCTACATTCCGCACGGCGCCGTCATGGACAACTGGACGCCGAAGACGACCGGCACGAGCTATGCGATGTCGCCGATCCTCAAGCCTCTCGAGCGGTTCCGCTCGCACCTGACGATCGTGAGCGGCCTCAGGAACAAGGCGGCGGAAAGCCCGGCGCCGCATGCGATCACCCCGGGGACCTGGCTCACGGCGGTGCATCCCCCGCACCAGCAGGCGCCGGAGGTCGGTCCTTCGGTCGATCAGGTCGCCGCAAGGCTGCTCTCCAGGGCGACGCCGCTCATCTCCCTCGAGGTCGCGGGCGAGGGCGGTGGGGGCGCATGCGATCCGGACTTCGGCTGCGGCTACTCCGACACCATCGCGTTCCGCACGGCGACGCAGCCGCTGCCGATGGAGCAGGATCCGCGCACGGTGTTCACGAACCTGTTCGGGGAAGGCAACACGGCGCAGGAGCGCGCGGCGATCCTCACGGAGGACGGCAGCATCCTCGACTTTGTGCAGGCGAGCGCGGACGCCCTGCAGCGGACCTTGGGACCCTCCGACCGACGCATGGTCGGGGACTATCTCGAGTCCGTCCGCGAGATCGAGCGGCGCGTGCAGGGCATGCAGGCGAAGTTCGCATCCGGCAGCGGCATGAAGCTGCCGAACGCTCCGGAGGGCATTCCGGAGGACTATGGCCAGATGCTCGATCTCATGTTCAACATGATGTCGCTCGCCTGGCAGGCGAACATGACGCGCGTCGCGACCTTCATGATGGCGCGCGAGGTGAGCATGCGCACGTTCCCGAACCTCGGGATCACCGATGCCTGGCACCCCCTATCGCATCACGGGAACGACCCGGACAAGCTCGCGAAGCTCACGCGGCTGCAGTTCTACCTGACCAACTCCTTCGCCCGCTTCATCGAGCGGCTGTCGCAGACCCCGGACGGGGATGGAACCGTCCTCGACCATGCCCTCATCCTTTACGGCAGCGACATGAGCAACAGCGACATGCACAACCACGATCCTCTGCCCCAGGTGTTGCTCGGGCATGCGTGCGGCACGGTCAAGGCCGGCCAGCACCTGCAGTACCCGCAGGACACGCCGCAGGCGAACCTGCTCCTCACGATGCTGCACCGCGTGGGCGTTCCCGCGAAGTCGCACGGCGACAGCACGGGCGAGCTCTCCGAGGTGTGAGGAGGGAAGTCATGCGCCACCTCACCCTCCTGCTCGCCGGCGTGCTCGGCACGGTGAGCCTTACCGCGCGCGCGCAGGATGCGTCCCCCGCGCTCATCCAGGCGGCCCAAGCGAACGATCACGGCACGGCGATGGCACTCATCGCCCAGGGGGCCGACGTGCGTGCCCGCTCGTCGGATGGGACCTCGGCTCTCATGTGGGCCGCCTACGACGGCGATGCGGACCTCGCCCAGGCGCTCATCCGCAAGGGCGCGGACGTGTCCGCGGTGAACCACTACGGCGCCTCGGCGATGCAGGAGGCGGCCATCACCCCGAGCACGGCCATCCTGAAGATGCTGCTCGATGCCGGCGCGAACGTGGACTCGCCGAATGCGGAAGGCCAGACGGCGCTCATGGTCGTTGCGCGGACCGGCAACCTCGAAGCCGCGAAGCTCCTGCTCCGCCGCGGGGCGGATGTGAATGCGGTCGAGCGCTGGGGCGGACAGACGGCGCTCAT
>JASHTK010000173.1 GCA_030040575.1 Gammaproteobacteria bacterium | reverse complement strand
GACGAAGCGCAGGTGCGAGAGCACGAGCTTGCGCGCGGCGTCGAGGTCGTTGTCGCGCTGGAAGCGGACGGCGAGCTCGCGCTCCTCCTCGCGCGTGAGCACGGCGATGCGGCTCACCCGCTCGAGGTAAGCGTCGAGACTGCCGACCGGCCCCGCGAGGGCGAGGTCGGGATGGCGGGCGACGAGTGCGGCTGCTGGCATGGAGACTCGAGGATTCTTCCGGGAAGCGAATTTTAGCACTCGAGCCATTTGAGTGCTAACCCCCTCGAGGAGTTCCCCGGTGAGCCGAGCTTTCTCCCCAGGGATAACAAGGGGTTAGAGGCCATGCTGCCCCGCAAGATCGGGCCCTTCCGACCCGCGGCTCCCGCTCCCGGCGGGCGCTCCAGGCGGCGGGCTCCCGGGCTCAGCCCCGGGGCTCGATGCGCCGCAGGTGCCGCGTCGCCGAGAGCCACGCCCCGACCCAGCCGAGCGCGGCTCCGCCCCCGAGGAGCCCCACCACTTCCTCGGCGGGAGGCCCGGCGAGGGTGAAGCCGCTCCCGTAGAGTCTGGCGAGAGTCTCGACCGATCCTTCGAGCACCGCAAGCGCAGCCCCGACGACGCCCCAGGCGATGAGCGCGCCGGCGAGGCCGTAGAGGACCCCCGTATAAAGGAACGGGCGCCGGACGAACGCGTTCGAGCCGCCGACGAGCTTCACGACCTCGATCTCCGCACGGCGCTGGTGGATCTCGAGCCGCACGGTGTTGCCGACCACGGCGAGCACGCCGACGCCGAGCAGGACGGCCGCGATGAGGAGGACGCGCTCGAGCACGGCGAGGATCGCGTTGAGCCGCTGCACCCACGCGGCGTCCACCTGCACGGTGTCCACCTGCGGCCACGCCGCGAAGTAGCGCACGAGCCGGTCGAGATCGGCCGGCGTCATCGCATCGGCCGCCGGCCGAACGTGCAGCACGTTCGGCAGCGGGTTCTGCTCGAGCGCCTGCAGCGCGGCGCCGAACCCCGAGTACTTCTGGAACTCCTTCAGCGCATCGTCGGCGGAGATCACCGTCACCTCGGCGACGCCCGCGCGGGCGCGCGCGTCGGCCGCGAGCTCGCGGACCTTCTCGAGCGGGGCGGCGGGCTTGAAGTAGACCGAGACATCGACGGCGCTCGCGAGCCCGCCGGTCGCGCGGCTCGCGTTGCCGACCAGCATCTGCAGGGCGAGCGGCAGGGCGAGCGCAAGGCCGATCACGAGCACCGTGAGGAAGGTCGCGAAGGGGCTGCGGGCCAGCCGGCCGAGCGATCCGACGAGAGCCTGCGCGTGGCGCGTGCCGTAGGTCGCGAGGCCCACGGTCAGCGGCTCGCGACGATGCTCGGCAGCGGCTCCTCCTCGCCGCGGCCCTGGATGCGGCCGTCGTCGAGCAGGATCGTGCGCTCGCCGGGCTGCTGCGCGAGCCGCAGGTCGTGCGTCGCGACGACGACGGTCACCCCGACGCTCTGGAAGCGCTTGAGCAGCCTCATCACCTCGAGCGCGAGGTCCCGGTCGAGATTGCCGGTCGGCTCGTCGCAGATGAGGAGCCGCGGCTTGCTCACGACGGCGCGGGCGATGCCGACGCGCTGCTGCTCCCCGGCCGAGAGCTCGAGGGGCAGCGTACGCTCCTTGCCGAGCAGGCCCACCTGATCGAGCGCGGCTCGCACGCGCTTGTCCGTCTCCTTCAGGGGGAAGCCCGCGACGACGAGCGGGAGCGCCACGTTGTCGAACACGGGACGGTCCACGAGGAGCCGGTGGTCCTGAAAGACGACGCCGATCGAGCGCCGGTACGCGGGGATGTGCCGGGAGCGCAGTGCGCCGAGATTCTTCCCCTCGACCCGCACGGCGCCGCGCGTCGGGCGCTCGATGAGCGCGATCAGCTTGAGCACCGTGCTCTTGCCCGCGCCCGAGCGCCCGGTGAGGAACACCATCTCGCCGGCGGCAATGCTGAAGCTCACCCCCGCGAGGGCCTCCCGGCCGTTCGGATAGCGCTTGACGACGTGGTCGAACGCGATCACGAGGCGAGGCCCGCGGCGCCGGCGCCCTCGACGAGAGCCGCCGCAAACGCTCCGGCGTCGAACTCGCCGAAATCCTCGGCCTGCTCCCCGACGCCGACGAACCGGATGGGCAGGCGCAGCTTGCGGGCGATCGCGACGACGATGCCCCCCTTTGCGGTCCCGTCGAGCTTGGTGAGGGCGAGACCGGTGACGCCGATCGCCTCGTGGAACTGCAGGGCCTGAGCGAGCGCATTCTGGCCCTGGTTCGCATCGAGGACGAGCAGCACCTCGTGAGGGGCGGTCGGGTCGACGCGCCGGATGACGCGCTTCACCTTCTTCAGCTCCTCCATCAGGTGCGACTGGCTGTGCAGCCGGCCGGCCGTGTCGGCGAGCAGCACCTCGATGCCGCGCGAGCGCGCGGCCTGCACCGCATCGAACACGACGGCGCCCGGGTCCGCTCCGGCCTGCTGCGCGATGAGCGCGGAGCCGGTGCGCTCGGCCCAGACCCCGAGCTGCTCGATGGCCGCCGCGCGGAAGGTATCGCCGGCCGCGAGCATGACGCTCGCGCCCTCCTGCGCCAGGCGCTGCGCGATCTTGCCGATGGTCGTCGTCTTGCCCGAGCCGTTCACGCCGACCACGAGGATCACGAAGGGCCTGCGCTCAGGATCGATGACGAGCGGCTGCGCGCAGGGCTCGAGGATCTCGGTGACGGCCGTGCGCAGCGCGCCCGAGAGCGCGCCGGCGTCCGCGAGCTCCTGGCGGGCGACGCGCGTGCCGAGGTCCGCGAGGATGTGCTCGGTCGCCTCGACTCCCACGTCCGCCGTGAGCAGGCGCGCCTCGAGCTCCGCGAGGATCTCGGAGTCGACTCGGCGGCCGCCGAGAAGCGTCGCCAAGTCGAGGCCGAGCCAGGCGCTGCCGCGGTTCAGCCGGCTGCCGAGGCGCCTGAAGAAGCTCGCGCGTGCCTCCGGCTCCTTCGCGGTATCCTCTCGCTTGCGTCCGAACATGAGTCATCCACTCGATGGCGCGTATTGTAGCCCCAGCTCACCGGCGCGGCGCGCACTCGCGAGTGCTGCGCATCGTGGGGGGCGCCTGGCGCGGGCGGCGCTGGCGCTTCCCCGCCTCGACGCAGATCCGGCCCACGCCGGACCGCGTCCGCGAGACGCTGTTCAACTGGCTCGGGGGTCGTGTCGCCGGCGCCCGCTGCCTCGATGTGTTCGCGGGCAGCGGCGCGCTCGGGCTCGAGGCGCTCTCGCGCGGCGCGGCGCGCGTCGAGTTCATCGAGCGGGACGCCGCCGCGGCCCGCGCACTCGGCCGTCTGCTCGAGGAATGGGGCGCTCGCAACGCCGTCGTGCACCGTGGCGACGCGCTGCGGATGCTCGCGCATCGCCTGTCGGAGAGCACGGATGCCGCCGGGCGCCCGGAGCGCTTCGAGCTCGTCTTCCTCGACCCGCCGTTCGCCTCCCGCCTGATCGCCGGCGCCGCCGAGCGGCTCGAGAGCGGCGGGTGGCTCGCGGAGCGCGCGCTCCTCTACGTGGAGTGCGCGGCGCGGGAGGGCCTGCCCACCGTGCCGCAACGCTGGACGGCGCTCAAGGCCGAGCGCGCCGGCGAGGTCGGGTATCATCTGTTCGAGCGAGCAACCGAGGCCGGCGAACCGCCATGAAGCGCGACGCGATCTATCCGGGCACCTTCGATCCGATCACCAACGGGCACACGGACCTGGTACGCCGCGCGGCGGGCATCTTCGACAAGGTCGTCGTCGCCATCGCATCGAACGCGGGCAAGGCGCCGCTCCTGCCCCTCGACACGCGGGTGCGCCTCGCGCGCCAGGTGCTCGCCGACCTGCCGAACGTCGAGGTGGCGGGGTACGCCGAGCTCACCGTCGAGTTCGCGCGCAAGCACGGGCTCTCCGTCATCATTCGGGGCTTGCGGGCCGTGTCGGACTTCGAGTTCGAGTTCCAGCTCGCCAACATGAACCGGCATCTCTCGCGGGACATCGAGACCGTGTTCCTCACGCCGCAGGAGCCGTTCACCTTCATCTCCTCCTCCCTCGTCCGCGAGATCGCGGTGCTCGGAGGCGACGTGCGCGAGTTCGTCCATCCGCTCGTCGAGGGTGAGCTGAAGAAGCTGCGCCGCGCGTGACTCGCGAGTCGCCGCACCCCGCCGTCTATCTCGCGTTGATCGTGCCCTTCGGGGCGCTGAACGGCTACCTCACGGTGGCGCTCGCCTACACGCTCGCCGCGGCCGGGATGAGCGCCGTCCGGATCGGCGCGCTCGTCGCCGTATCGATGCTGCCGCAGACCTGGAAGTTCCTGTGGGCGCCGATCATCGATGCAACGCTCACGCGCAAGGGCTGGTACCTCATCGGGGCGAGCACGAGCGCGCTCGGCGTGGTCGCGATGGCGGCGGAGTCCTCGAGCGCGGCGCGCTTCGGGCTGTTCGAGGCCGTCGTGTTTCTCGCGAGCCTCGCGAGCACCTTCCTCTGCATGTCGGTCGAGTTCCTGACGACGCACACCTCCGGCACCCGCAAGGGCGAGGCGGGCGGCTGGCTGCAGGCGGGCAATCTCGGCGGCAACGGCCTCGGGGGCGGCGCGGCACTGTGGCTCGCGCAAACCGTGCACGCGGCCTGGGTGCCCGGAGCGGCGCTCGGCGCCACGTTCCTCCTCTGCTGCCTCGCGCTGCGCTTCGTCGCGGAGCCCGTCCACAGGCAGGATGCGGAGCCGGCGACGCGCCCGGGCGCCGCCGGCGCGCCCCGCGCCCGGCGCATCGCGCGCGAGCTCTTGGCGGTGCTCCGGGACCTGTGGGCGGCGCTGCGCACTCGGCGGGGCTCGCTCGCCTTGTTCCTCGTGTTCCTGCCCCTCGGCACCGGCGCCGCCTCGAACCTCTGGTCGGCCGTCGCCGCCGACTGGCACGCCTCCGCGCGGGTCGTCGCGCTCGCGAACGGAGCGCTCGGAGGCATCGTCTCGGCGGTCGGCTGTCTCGCCGGCGGCGCGCTCTGCGATCGCTTCGATCGCAAGTCGGCCTATCTCGGCTTCGGATTGCTGCAGGCGCTCTCCGCCGTCGCGATGGCCGTGGGTCCGCGCACCGAGGCGGCGTACGCGGTCTTCACGATGCTCTACGCGTTCGTGAACGGACTCACGTACGCCGCGTTCTCGGCCGTGACGCTCGAGGCGATCGGGCTCGGCGCGGCGGCCACCAAGTACAACGTGTTCGCATCGCTCTCGAACATGCCGATTGCCTACATGACGGTGGCGGAGGGCTGGGCGCACGTGCGCTGGGGCTCGGCCGGATTCCTGTACGTCGAGGCCTTGGTCGCCGTCGCGAGCACGATCGTGTTCGGCGCCGCCGCCGTCTGGAGCGCCGACCGCGCCGTGGCGGCGAGCGCCTGAGCGAAAGCGGCTCGCGCGCGCCGATCGCGGGCCGAGCGGCGCGAGCCCTCGCCTCGGCCGCCGACTTGACTTGATCCGGCCCGATCGGGATGCTGCCGAGCCGTCCACCACCAGAGGGGAGAAGAACATGCGTCCTCGCAGCATCGTCTGGAGTCTCGCGCTTTGCATCGTGGCGGCGGCGGCCGAGGCGCAGGCGCCCGGAGCCGCGGCGCCGGCCCGCCCGAACGCCATGGCCATGACGGCGCGGCGCCCGAGCACGGCCACGACGTTCGTGGTGCAATTCAAGGTCAAGCCCGGGCAGAACGCGGCCTTCGAGGCGGCCTTCCGCCGCATGGAGGCCAAGGTCCGCAAGAACGAGCCCGGCAATCTCTCCTACGATCTGTACCGCAACGGGCAGCCGCAGACGTACGTGGTCGTCGAGCGGTACAGGAATCTCGCCGCGGTGGCGGCTCACGGCCGGGACGCGCGGGGCCTGATCTCCGATCTTCAGGCGCTGCTCGACGGCGCGCCGACGTTTCAGGCGCTGACCCGCGTGAGCTCGAAGTGAGCGCACCGCGCCGCGCCGTCTGAGCGCACCGCGCCGGGTGACCTCGCGCCGGGTATCCTCGCGCGGTGGTGCCGGCGCGCGGGCCCTGACACCGGCGCCGGCTCTACGCTATCATCGCGCCGGCTTTGAAGCGTGGGGGGAGCCGAGCCATGAACAGATCCGCGAAGATCCTGCTCGCCGCGGGGGCGGCGGTCGTGCTGGCGAGCAGCGCGCAGGCCGGCGTCTCGCTCGATGCCGGGCGCGTCGGGGCGGTGGACGTCGCCTCACTCGCCAAATTCTACGAGTCCGCGTTCGGCCTGAAGGAGGTCAACCGGCTTCAATTCCCGGGCATGCTCGAGATCATGATGAATTTCGGCGATACGGTCGCGGCCGCGAAGGCCAACTCGAGCGCTCAGATCGTCATCATGCACCGCGCGACCAACGACCTGAAGGACACCATTCCGCATCTGATCCTCAACGTGACGGACATGGATGCCACCGCCGCGGCGGTCACGGCGGCCGGAGGCAGGATGCTCGGCAAGCCCCGTCCGTTCGGGAGCACGGGAATCGTGATCGGCATGGCCGTCGATCCTGCCGGCAACCGCCTCGAGCTCATCCAGCAGCCCACGCACTGACGATCGGTCGGGGCGTCCCGCCCGCGCCCGCTCCTCACGGGCGCAGCAGCTCGGCGAGCGTCGCGAGCCCCCGCTCGGCTTGCGCCTCATCCGCGTGGCTAAAGTTGAGCCGCACGGCTCCGCGGCGCTGCGGGCTCTCGGGGAAGAACGGCTCTCCCGGCATGAACGCGACGCCGCGCTCGATCGCCTCGGGCAGCAGGGCTCGCGTATCGAGCTCTCGCTGCAGCGTGAGCCAGAAGAACAGGCCGCCCGCCGGGGACTGCCACGTCGCGAGCGATCCGAGATGGCGCCGGAGCGCGCCGTCGAACGCGTCTCGCTTGCGGCGGTAGACGGCCACCAGGCGCGCGAGGCGATCGGCCCACGCCGCACCGCACAGCTCCCCGAGCACGAGCCACTGGCTGATGCGGCTGCTGTGCAGGTCGGCGGCCTGCTTGAGCCGCGCGAGCGGCCCGATGAGATCCGGCGAGGCGAGGAGAAATCCGAGCCGCAGCCCCGGCGCGAGGCTCTTCGAGAAGGAACCTTGGTAGATCCAGGACGCGCGCCGCAGGCGGCCGCAGACCGGTGAGCGGTCGCACTGCTCGTACGCGAGATCGCGGTACGGATCATCCTCGAACAGTGTGACGCCGTGCTCGTCGCAGGCTTGCGCGAGCGCGTCGCGCTCCGCCCGGGAGTAGCAGCGGCCCGTCGGATTCTGAAAGGTCGGAAGGCTGTAGGCGAGCGCCGGGAGCCCGCGGCGGCCGCGCGCCGCCGCGCGCGCTTGCCAGGCGAGCGGATCGAGCGGCACGAAGCGCGCCCCGAAGAAGCGGAACGCCTGCAGCGCCGCGAGGTAGGTCGGGGATTCCACGGCGACCGGCGTGCCGGAATCGACGAACAGCTTCGCGACGAGGTCGATCCCCTGCTGCGAGCCGGAGAGGACGAGCACCTGCTCGGCCGCGCAGCGCAGGCCGAGCGGGCGGAGCTCCGCGGCGATGCGCTCCCTGAGTGCGGGCTCACCCTCGGTCGGCCCGTACTGGAGCCAGCCTCGGGGGATCGCCCCGACCTCGAGCGCCGGGAAGGTCTCGGGCGCGGGCAGCCCGCCGGCGAAGGACACCATGCCCGGCCGGTCGATGACCTGGAGGATCTCGCGGATCGGCGAGGCCTCGAGGCTCGCCGTCCGGCGGGAGAGCCGCGGGGCGGGTGGTCGTGCGTGCCGCACCATACGTCAAGGGGGTTGACCTGTGGACACCCTAGCGGCCCTGCGCCTACCATGTCAAGATGGTTGACGTATCGAGGCGCGAGGCGCGGCTCCGCGACGCCATCGAGCTCATGTATTTCGCCTACCGGGCCTTCACCGCCGAGCCCGACCGGATGCTCGCCCGGTATGGGCTCGGGCGCGCCCATCACCGCATCCTCTACTTCATCGGGCGCCATCCGGGCCTCTCGGTCAACGCGCTTCTCGGTGAGCTTGCGGTGACCAAGCAGGCGCTGCATGCGCCGCTTCGTACCCTGCTCGAGGGGCAGTGGGTGGCCGCGCGGGCCGATGCGCGGGATCGCCGCATCAGGCGCCTGCAGCTGACGGACACCGGCAAGCGGCTCGAGGCGCGCCTGACCGGCGCCCAGATGCGACATCTCGAAGGGGTCTTCTCCGCGTCGGGCGCGCAGGCCCAAGGGGCCTGGAAGGCGGTGATGCGCGCGATGTCCGAGCGGCGCCGCTGATCAAACCCTGCGCAGCGCCCGCCGCAGCGCATCGCAGAATGCGCCGAGGTTCGAGTAGTCGGCGAGCACCGCCTGTGCGCCCTCGGAGCGCAGCCTTTCGGCGGCGTCGCCGCAGGCGATCCCGATGAAGGGCAGGCCGAGCTCTCGGCAGGCGCGCGCGTCCCAGACGCCATCGCCGACGTACACGATGCCCCGCGGCCGGCCGTCCAATCGAGCGCCGGCGCGCTCGACGGCAATGCGCATGATCGCGGTGCGCGCGATCGCATCGTCCGCGGAGGCGGCCGGGAACGCGTCATAGTCGAGGCCGGCACTTCGCATCTTGCAGCGTGCCGAGTCGCTCCAGCCTCCGGTCGCGAGGGCCACCCGGTGGGACGGGAGCTGCTCGACCTCACTCAGCGCGCGCGCGGCGCCGTCGATCGCGCGAAAGGCCGTCCGCGCGGCGGCCGCGGCGATCGCCTCGATGAAGTGCGCTCGGAAGGCGGTCACCTCCGAAGCGCTCGGCTCGCGCCCGAGGCGGGACTCGAACAGCTCTCGCAGGATGCCAGCGTCGGTCGTGTGCCGGTACGCGGACCAGTCGGAGCCCACGTCCGTGAATCCGAACACCTCCGCGAGCGAGCCGAGATAAAGCTCCCCGTCGATGGCCTGCGAGTGCGTGAGGGTGCCATCGATGTCGAACAGCACGAGAGGCACTGATTGCGGCTCGGTCAGGCCGCTCGCGCCAGATACTGCTCGATGAGCCGGCTCTGGTGCGCCCATCCCCCCTCGTTCGCGCGGCGGGCAGCGGCGCGACGCGCGAGCGGTATGCGGTCGAAGCCGGATTCGGTGATGCGGAGCAGCGTGCCTCCCGGCGCCTCCTGCAGCTCGAAGACGACGAGGGTCATCGGCTCCGAGGAGTAATCGACGCCGGGCTCGATGGCGTACGGGTGCCACCGGAAGGAGAACCGCCGCATCGGCTCGACCGACTCGACGAGGAAGGCGCCGGTCTTGCCGGCGTGAGGCTGCTGGAGCTTCGCGACTTCCGGGTCGATGGTCGTCGGCGTGATCCGGCCGGTGAGGCGCGCGCCGGCGAGGAAGGGGCCGTCGAACTCCATGCCGAACCAGGTGCCGAACTCCCGCGCGTCACTCACCGCGCGCCACGCGCGCGCGAGCGGCGCCGAGAGGAGCACCTGCCTCTCGATGCGATCGGTCTCGCTGCTCATGTGCCACCTCCAGGTGCCCTGTAGCGTGTCGGACGCGGCTCACTTCTGGCAAGCCGGACAGTAATAGGTCGACCGCTGCCCCTGAGTGATCGCCCGCACCGGGGTACGACAGATCCGGCACGGCTTGCCGTCGCGCTCGTACACGTACAGTCGCTGGCGGAAATAGCCGGGCCTGCCATCCGCCCCGACGTAGTCGCGCAGCGTCGTGCCGCCGACGCGAATCGCGAGCTCGAGGACTCGGCGGATCGCCCGCGCGAGCCGGTCCGCCTCGACGTGCGTGAGGCTGCGCGCGGCGCGGCGCGGCCGCACGCCGGCGCGGAACAGCGCCTCGTTCGCATAGATGTTGCCGACGCCGACGACGAGCCGGCTGTTCATGAGCAGCGGCTTGATGGCGACGCGCCGGCCGCGGGTGATCCTCCAGAGGTAGTCGGCATCGAAGCCGGGGTCGAACGGCTCGGGCGCGAGCTCGGCGAGCAACGGATGCTCGCGCGGATCGCCGGTGGTGTAGTGGAGGCTGCCGAAGCGCCGCGGATCGTTGAAGCGCAGCACGTAGCCGGAGTCGAGGACGAGGTCGAGGTGGTCGTGCTCGAGCCGTGGCGTGCCCGCCGGCAGCACGCGCAGGCTCCCGGACATCCCGAGATGCCACAGCAGCGTGCCGTGCGTGAGCTCGATCAGCAGGTACTTGGCGCGCCGCCCGGCTCGGCGGATGTGCTGCCCGGCGAGCAGTCCCGGAAGCTCCTCGGGGACCGTCCAGCGCAGCCGCCGCTCGTGCACGTCGAGCGCGACGACGGTGCGGCCCACCACGTGCGGCTCGACGCCGCGGCGCGTGGTCTCGACCTCGGGCAGCTCGGGCAAATTACTTGATCTTCGATTCCTTGTACGCGACGTGCTTGCGCACGACCGGATCGAACTTCTTCACTTCGAGCTTGTCCGGGTGCAGCCGGCGGTTCTTGGTCGTCACGTAGAAGTGGCCGGTGCCGGCCGAGGAGAGCAGCTTGATCTTCTCGCGCATGATGAGATCTCCAAATCGGGCGACTCGCGCTGCCGCGCCGGCGGCTAGAGCTTCACTCCACGGCTGCGCAGCTCCTCGACCACCGCCTCGATGCCCTTCTTCTCGATGGTGCGCAGCCCGTTGGTTGAGACGCGCAGCGAGACCCAGCGCTTCTCGCCCTCGAGCCAGAACCGTTGCGTGTGCAGGTTCGGCAGAAAGCGCCTGCGGCGCTTGTTGTTGGCGTGAGACACGCGGTTGCCGACGGTCGGACGCTTGCCCGTGATCTCGCACGTTCGGGACATGACTTCAGCCTTCGGATCGCTTGCTCGCGCCGGCGGGGTGCGCCCGCGCGGGGGCGCGTTTTATACCAGTCCGGGCTGGGACGCGCAAGGCCGCGTCCGGGCTCGGCTTTCCGGGCGCGTTTGCCTGCCGGGGATGTGCGCCCGATAATGCCTCGGGGCCGAACTCGCGAGATTCCATGCAAGGCAAGCGCATCCTCCTCGGCGTCACGGGCGGCATCGCCGCCTACAAGGGTGCGGACCTCGTCCGGCGCCTGCGCGAGCGCGGGGCGGAGGTGCAGGTCGTCATGACCCCCTCGGCGCAACGGTTCGTGACGCCCCTCACGTTTCAGGCGCTCTCCGGACGTCCAGTCCGCACCGACCTCTGGGACTCCGCGGCCGAGGCGGCCATGGGCCACATCGAGCTCGTCCGCTGGGCCGAGCTCGTGCTCGTCGCGCCGGCGAGTGCGGACTTTCTCGCGCGGCTCGCCGCCGGGCGCGCAGACGATCTGCTCGCGACGGTCTGTCTCGCCACGGAGGCGCCGATCGCCGCCGCGCCCGCCATGAATCGCGTGATGTGGGATCACCCGGCGACGCGGGCGAACGTGGCCGTGCTGCAGGGCCGCGGCGTCCGGCTCCTCGGCCCGGGCGAAGGCGACCAGGCCTGCGGCGAGGTGGGACCCGGACGCCTGCTCGAGCCGGAGGCGATCGCGGATCTCGTGCAGGCGCTGCTGCCGCCCTCCGGACCGCTCGCTCGGCGGCGCGTGCTGATCACGGCGGGCCCGACGCGCGAGCCGATCGACCCGGTGCGCTTCGTGAGCAACCGCAGCTCCGGCAGAATGGGCTTCGCGGTGGCCGAGGCCGCGCGCGCGGCCGGCGCCGAGGTGATCGTCGTGAGCGGCCCCGTCTCCCTGCCGACTCCCTCGGGCGTGCGGCGCATCGATGTCGAGAGCGCCGCGGACATGCTGGGCGCGGTGCTGAAGGAGGTCGCCACCGCCGACATCTTCATCTCCACTGCCGCCGTGGCGGACTATCGCCCGACGCAGCCGCCGGCTCACAAGATCAAGAAGAGCACCGAGACGCTCGCGGTCGAGATGGAGCGGACGGTGGACATCGTCGCGACCGTCGCGGCCCGGCCCGCGAGGCCCTTCATCGTCGGACTCGCCGCCGAGACCGAGGCGGTCGAGCAGAACGCTCGCGCCAAGCTCCTGAAGAAGAACCTCGACATGATCGCCGCGAACGAGGTCGGTCACGACAAAGCGTTCGACTGCGCGGACAACGAGCTCTTGGTGCTCTGGCGCGGGGGACGGCGCGAGCTCGAGCGGGCGCCGAAGACTGCGCTTGCGCGCCAGCTGGTCGCGTTGATCGCCGAGGTGCTTGCGCAGCAGCAATCCTGCACCGCAGCGAGCGCGGTGACGCTCGATACCGCCCGCGCCTGACATGAGCGTCCGCGCGCGGCGCGCGCTCCAGGTGAAAATTCTCGATGCGCGCGTCGGCCGCGAGCTGCCGCTCCCCGCGTATGCGACCGCCGGCTCGGCCGGGCTCGACCTGCGTGCCTGTCTCGACGCGGCGCTCACGCTGCAGCCGGGCCGCGCGGAGCTCATCCCGACGGGGCTCGCCATCCACCTCGAGGACCCGGGGCTTGCCGCGGTGGTCCTGCCCCGCTCGGGGCTCGGTCACCGCCACGGCATCGTGCTCGGCAATCTCGTCGGGCTCATCGATTCGGACTATCAGGGCGAGCTCAAGGTCTCCTGCTGGAACCGTGGCGCGGAGCCGTTCACGATCGAGCCCGGCGAGCGCATCGCGCAGCTCGTCGTGGTCCCGGTGGTGCAGGTCGAGCTACAGGTCGTCGAGGCGTTCGCGGGGAGCGCCCGGGGCGCGGGCGGCTTCGGGCATTCCGGGCGCGGTTAGCTCACTGCGAATCGCGGCTCGCGGAGGCGCTCCTCAGCTCGCGGAACCGATCGATGTCCGCCTGGAATTGCGCCCGGATGACGGCCTCTTCCTGACCCTTCGCGGTGAGCGCCTTGTGCTGGTCGCGCATCTCATTGAGGGTGCGAACGAGCTGCTCGGCGAGATCGTCGGGCAGGCGGGCGGCGCTCGGCTGCGGGTTGTAGGGCTTGTAGAGCATCGCTTGCGCCTGCAGGGCGAGCAGCCGGTCGTGCAGGGTCGCGATGTACTGCTCCGAGGCGACCAGCTGGCCCTTCAGCTGACCGATCCGCTCGTCGCGCAGCTGCTCGATGTCCGCGACCGAGGCGTAGGTGGTGAGCAGAAAGGAGTCGCGCTGCTTCTGCTGCTCCTGCTGCTGCTCCTCGCGGGCGGCCTGCGCGAGCTCCGCGGGGGTCTTCTGGGCGGCCATCTCGCCGATCACGACGCCCTGGTTGTTGAGAACCGTGGTCTCGCGCTGCGAGTACTGCGGCGGCACGCGATCGCCGTAGTGCACCACCCCGTTCTCATCGGTCCAGCGGTAGACGACGGGGCCCTTCGAATCGTCCGTGGCGGCACGGGCAAGCCCGGCGCACGCGAGCGCGAGGCCCGCCGCGGCGAGCGCGATCGAGGTGTAACGAAGGTGCGACACGGGGGTCATATTCTGACCGAGTGCGGCCCGAGGGCAAGACTCAACGCACCCCGTAGCGGGCTCGATACCGCTCGAGAGATGTGAGCTGCTCCGCAGAAATGCGCGCCGGCCGAGCGAAGCGGCCCGCGAGCGCTTCGATCAGGTCGCCGAGTGTGATGATACTCACACAGCGGATGCCGTAGCGCGCCTGCAGCTCCTCGGCCGCGGACCGCTCGCCCTCGCCGCGCTCCTCGCGGTCGAGCGCGAGCAGGACCGCGACGGGATGCGCACCCGAGGAGACGATGAGCTCGATCGACTCGCGCTTCGCCGCCCCGTCGGAGATCACGTCATCGACGATGACCACCCGCCCGGCGAGCGGCTGGCCGACGATGAGGCCTCCCTCTCCGTGCGTCTTCGCCTCCTTGCGGTTGAAGGCGTACGGCACGTTGCGCCGGTGCCGGTCCGCAAGCGCAATCGCCGTCGCCGTGACGAGCGGAATGCCCTTGTAGGCGGGCCCGAAGAGCATGTCGAAGGGCAGGCTCGAGCCGGCGAGGGCGTCCGCGTAGCACCGCCCGAGCGTCGCCGTCGCCTCGCCGTCGCTGAACAGGCCCGAGTTGAAGAAATAGGGACTCTCGCGCCCGCTCTTCAGCTTGAAGCTCCCGAAGCGCAGCGCCCCGCGCGAGAGCGCGAGCTCGATGAACGCAATCTGGTATTCGGTCATGGTCCGGGACCCAAGCCGTGCCGCTATCATGAGCGGATGCGCAGTATGACATCGGACGGGCGCTCGTGAGCGGTGCGCCGCGCAGCTGGGTGCAGGCCGCGGCCGTCTACCGGCAGCCGCGCATGGTGTCGATGCTGTTCCTCGGCTTCTCCTCCGGGCTGCCGTTCTACCTCGTCTTCCAGACCCTCTCGGCCTGGCTGCGCGAGGACGGCATCGCGCGGGCGACGATCGGCATGCTCTCCTGGGCAGGCCTCTTCTACACCCTGAAGTTCGTGTGGGCCCCGGTCGTCGATCGCCTGAATCTTCCCGTGCTGCACGCGCGGCTCGGGCGGCGCCGGGCCTGGATGCTGCTCGCCCAGCTCGGCATCGCCGCCGCGCTCATCAATCTTGCCGCGAGCCATCCGGCGCGCGGGCTCGTGCATGTGGCGATCGGCGCGCTCTTCCTCGCGTTCTGTGCGGCGACGCAGGACATCGCGATCGACGCCTGGCGCATCGAGTCCGCCCCCGAGGATCTGCAAGGGGCGATGGCCGCCGCCGACCAGCTCGGCTACCGCGTGGCGCTCATCGTCGGCAGTCCCGTGGCGCTCGGCCTCGCGCAGGCCTTCGGGTGGCGGGCGAGCTATTCGGTGATGGCCGCCTGCGCGGCCGTCGGCGTCGCGACGACGCTCCTCATCCGCGAGCCCGAGCCGCGCGCGCCGCGCGAGGCGCTGCGGCGCGAGCAGCGCGTGGTCGAGTGGCTGGAGCGCAAGGCCCATTGGCCCGATTCGGCGCGCGATCTCGGCGCCGGATTCATCGGCGCCGTCGTGTGCCCGTTCATCGACTTCTTCCGGCGCCGCGACGCGGCGACGGCGGTCATCGTGCTGATGCTGATCGGCAGCTACCGGCTGACCGAATACGCGATGGGCTCGATGGTCAATCCGTTCTACATCGATCACGGCTACACGCTCGATCAGATCGCGGTCGTGGGCAAGGTCTTCGGACTGACCGTCTCGCTCCTCGGAGTGCTGCTCGCCGGCGTCACGGTCGCACGACTCGGGGTGGTCCGCTCCCTCGTGATCGGGAGCCTCATGATCATGCTGTCGAACCTCTGCTTTGCCGTGCTCGCCGAGACGCACAACGCGACGCTCCTCGGGCTCGCCGTCGCGAACGGCATCGACAATCTCGCGCAGGCCATGCACGGCACGGCGCTGATCGCGTTCATGTCGAGTCTCACGAGCGCGCGGTACACGGCGACGCAGTACGCCCTCTTCTCATCGCTCTATGCCCTACCCGGCAAGGTGCTCGAGGGCACCTCGGGCTTCGTCGTGGATGCGATCGGTTATTCCGATTTCTTCGTGTACACCGCGAGTCTGGCGATCCCGGGCCTGCTGCTCATCTACTGGATCAAGCGGCGCAGCGGCCGCGAGGCGTTCTCCTGACCTCGCCCCGGGCAGGGGCGGGGACTCAGCTCGCGTCGAACAGGTCGAGGTCGTCGAGCGAGCGCGCTTGCAGGTCCGGCTCGCCGCCGCGCGGACCGGAGCGGGCGCCGTCGTCGGGCTCGATGTCCACCGAGCCGCTCCAGTCCTCCGGCGGATCGACCGGCTCGAGCCCGCGCTCCTCGCAATGCGCTTCCCAGTCCTCGAGGTCCATCTCCTCCACCGTGCCGTCGAAGTACTGGATCTCGATCGTCGCGTCATCCTCATCGACGGCCACCACCTCGAACAGGTCGCCCTCCAGCCGGTACCAGTCGCCGACGCTCGGTTGAGGAGCTGTCATGGTGAGCCTCCCGATGTGACGCGGATTGATGTTGCGCTTCGCCTGGCGGGCTTTCAAGCCATAATTTGCCGGATTGCGAACGCCGCGGCGCGACCGCGGAAGGAGCGCGGCAACGCCATGCTCGGGCAGCTCGTGAAGTTCTTCATCGTGTTCTTCGTCGTCGTCGAGCCGCTCTCGATTGTGCCGATCTTCTCGAGTCTCGCGGCCGGCGCGACCGACGACTCACGTCGCCGCATGGCGGTCAAGGCGATCGGCATCGCCGCCGCCATCCTGCTCCTGTTCGCGCTCGGCGGCAGGCCCTTCCTCGCGGTGATGGGCATCAGCGTGCAGGCGTTCCGCATCTTCGGCGGACTGCTGCTGTTTCTCATCGCGCTCGAGATGGTCTTCGCGCGCGAGTCGGGAACGCGAACCTCGACCGGCGAGCAGGCCGAGAGCCGCCGGCGCGCGGACATCTCGGTCTTTCCGCTCGCCTTTCCGCTCATCGCCGGGCCCGGCGCCCTCGTCACGATCCTGCTGTGGGTCGGTCCGGTTTCCATCGCGGAGCACCCGGTGCTCTTTGCGGGGCTCGCGTTGTGCGCTGCGCTCGTGCTCGCCATCACGCTCGGGCTCATGCTCGTATCGGGACCTGTCATGCGACTTCTCGGGGTCACCGGCGCGAACGTCGTGAACCGGCTCTTCGGGGTCGTGCTCGGCGCGCTCTCGGTGCAGTTCGTGCTCGATGGGCTACGCTCGAGCTTCTGATCGGCGGAAGGCGAGCTCCCAGATCTCGTGGCCCAAGCGCTCGCCGCGCTCCTCGAAGCGAGTCGGCGCGCGATCGGGTCGCCTCGCGGCGAAGGCTGCGGCGGGGGCGAGGTTCTCGAGCCCCTCGCAGGCGTTCAGGACTTCGAGCATGTGGTCGGCGTAGGGACGCCAGTCGGTCGCAAGCCGCAGGAGTCCCCCGGGCGCGAGCCGATCGGCGAGGCACGCGGCGAATGCGGGCTGGACGAGCCTGCGCTTGTGGTGGCGCTTCTTGTGCCAGGGGTCGGGAAAGAGAATCAGGATCTCATCGAGCGAGGCGGTCGGGATCTGGGCGTCGAAGACCTCGACGGCGTCGTGGCAGCTCACTCGGACGTTCGTCAAGCCCGCCGCCGCGATCGCGAGCAGCAGGTGGCCGACCCCGGGTGGGTGAACCTCGATGCCGAGGTAGTCCCGCTCGGGATGGCTTGCCGCCAGGGCGGCGAGATTCGCGCCGTTGCCGAAGCCGATCTCCACCACGCGCGCGGCGCGCCGGCCGTAGAGGCTGTCGAGATCGAGCGGCCGGGCGGAGAAGTCCACTCCGTAGCGCGGCCAGAGCTCATCGAGCGCGCGGCGCTGCGCCCGCGTCGTGCGGCCGGCGCGGATGACGAACGAGCGGATCGAGCGCGGATGATCGGTCATCGACGGGCGGTCATCCGGGCCGGCGGTCAGTGCGCGATCCCCGCTCGGGCTACAGCCGGGCCGTCTCAACCGTGAGGCGGGGCGCGGGTCCACAGCGCAGCTCGACCGGGGTGTTGAGGAAGACGGGCCGCTGGCGCTCGCCGTGCCCGGCGTCGACTCCGGCAAGGACGGGGAAGCGCTGCTCGCTCGCGAAGCGCGCGAGCACCTGCGGCACGAGCGTCCGCCCGTCGGGCTCGCGCCCACCCGCGAACGTGCCGAACACGACGGCCCTCACGTTGCGCAGCGCGCCCGCCTGCGAGAGATGCTGCAGCATGCGGTCGATGCGGTATCCACGCTCTCCCACGTCCTCGAGAAACAGGATCTGCCGCGGGCGGCGCTCAAGCGCCGTCCCGAGCGCCGATTGCAGCACGGTGAGATTGCCCCCGAACAGCCTGCTGCGGACCACCTGCCGCCTGTGAGCCGCCGCATTGAGCGCGGTCAGCCCCGAGAATTGCACCTGCCGCAGGCCTCCGAGCAGCACGGCTTTGAGCTCGGCGAGATCCTCCGCCCGCACGGCGCCGGACCCGAGGCGGTCGAGCAGCGGGCCGTGCAGCGACGGCCAGCCCCAGTGATGGTTGAGGAGGTAGTGGAGCGTCGTGGCATCGCTGTAGCCGACGAAGAGCTTACGCCGCGGGGGCGGGGCGAGCCGCATCATCCGCTCGATGAGGCGGATCGCGCCGTAGCCCGCGCGAATGCACCAGATGCACCGGGAGTCCGGCGCGCGCAGCGCGCGTCGCAAATGCTCGAAGCGCATCCGGTCCGAGTTGGCGCAGAGCAGATCGGCGCCGAAGAGGGCACGCGGCACCCGCGGCGCAAGCCCGAGGCCTCGCAGGAACTCGAGACCCGCCCGCAGGCTCTCGGGAGCGCAGCGAAAGCCGGGCGCGACCACCTCGACCACATCGCCCGGCCGCAACAGCGGATCCCCCGGGCTCGGGGCGGCGTGCAGCCGTGAGCCACCCTCGGTGGGCGTGGCGTCTCCCCGCGCGAGGGGACTGGCAGCGCTCACCGCGTCAGCGGCGCATCTTCAGTACGGCGCCGCCGAAGAATCCATCCACGCTGTCGAGATCGATGATGAGCGGCAGGCCGCGCCGGTCCTTGTCGAGATTGCGCTCGATCTCCGGGGAGCGCTCGTACACCGTCCGGCGCGCCGCATCGGAGGACTCGATCCGCCCGCGGCCGCGAAACGTGACGAACGCCTTGGAGTCCGGCCGGATCTCCCCGTAGAGGAGGGTGATGTGCGGCTTGCCGCCGCGCACCGCGCCGAGCAGGCCGCCCTCGGGATTGCGGACCCAGATCGCGAGCTGCGTGTCGCTGTAGGCCTGCACGCTGCCGCGGTAGGAGAGCTCGGGCCGCCCTTCGGGGCTCACGTAGGCGACGGCCACCATCCTGCCGCGCTCGAGCGCGGTGTTGATGGTGTCCTTCAGAGCCGCGGGGAGCTTGAGCTCGGTGAGGACCGGTGGTGCGGACTGCGGTGTGGCCATGCGTGCTTCGTTCCTGGTCGTGGCGCCGAGGCGAAATGGTAAGTCACGCCAATCGGCGCCGCCACTTGAGGCGGCGTGCGCGGCCGCCTCAGGGCAGGCGACAGGCGAAGCTTGCGGCATCATCGGTGCTGCCGTGGCCGAGGTACCTCGCGACGCGCGGATAGGCGCACAAGGGCCGGGTGCGGTCCACGACCCCGTGCGTGAGATGGGCCGCGACGATGCGCTCGGGCGCGACGCCCCGCTCCACCCAGCCCTCGAGCGCCGCGAGCGCATCGAACTGGTCGGGTCCCGGTCCGCCGCCGCAGTGGTTGACGCCGGGCGCGAGGAACAGGCGCGCGAAGCGTTGGATGCTCGCGATCTCGGCGTCCTCGCTGCCGGGACGCGGGCCGGCGAGGAACGCGGCGACTTTCTGATAGTACTCGAGCGTGTGCAGGGGCGAGATGAACGGATCGGCCCAGCCATGCCAGAGGATGAGCTTTCCGCCGGCGCGGCGGAACGCTCGCAGGTCCGGGCTCGCATCGTTGAGGATCGCGCCCACCTTCCGGTCGCCGAGGCGCACATCTCGATCGTAGTCGATGTGGTGAAAGTCCCAGCTCGGGTCCTCGAAGACCATGTCCTTGAAGGTGCTCGCCACGAGCGCCGCCACGAACGGCTGCCGCGCAAGGACGAGCGCGGGCTCGACGCCGCGGGCCAAGCCCGGATAGATCGACTTGCCGGAGGAGTCGTGCGGTCCTGAGTAGATGTCCTCGAGCGCTCCGACCTCGGTCGGCGTGAGACAGTCGGCCGTGCTCTCGCCCACCTTGCACGCGAGCTCCGAGGGCGAGAAGTGGCAGGCGCGCAGATCGGTGATTAAGCCGTCCTTCACCCCGTCGCTCGCGTCGCAGTCCGCGAGCACGGCGTTCGCGATCAGGCGGAGCTTCGCCGGGGCGATCTTCACGGCCGCGAGGTATATCCAGATCTGGGAGGCGTGCAGATGGACGACCTCCGTGGCAGGCGCGCCGGCCACGATGCCGTCGTAATCATGGGGATAGCGCTCGGCCTCGGTGAGGCCCTGCCAGCCCCCGGAGGAGCAGCCGACGAAGTAGGAGCGCCGCGGCCGCTTGCCGTAGTACGCGCGGACGATCGCCTTCGATTCCACCGCCGTCAGGTGCTGCGCCCGATAGCCCTGGTCGATCACGAGCTGCGGGTGGCCGAGCGCCCAACTGCCCGGATCGGGGAAGGTGCTCTGATGGCCCATGTCGGTGTCGGCCGTCGCGTAGTGCCGCCGCACGCCGTCCGCGAGCTCGCGGTAGACGATCGCGCCCGAGTAGCCGCCGTTGCCGGTCCCCTCGAGCTTGCCGTTCCAGTCCGAGAGCGGCAGCCACAGCTCAAAGCGAATCGCAGGAGCGATCAGCGCGCTCACGCGACAGAAAGCCGGCAGGTCCGTGAGCGCCCGGGGTGCGCCCGGCAGCGTGCCCGGCGGCGCGCCCGGCGTCGTGCCCGGCGGCGTGAACGAGGGGCCGCTCACCGTCTCGGCGGCGAGAATCCGGGTGTCCTTGAGCTTGAGGCGGACCAGGCCGCCGCAGTCCCCAGGACCCACGCCCGCCGCGAAGGCCGCGGGTGTCAGAGTCGCCAGGATCGGGGCGGTGATGAGCAGCAAGGCCGCCCGCCGGAGCGGACTCGTGCGCGCGCAGGAGAGCAATCGCAAGTGGCTCATGTTTCCCCCCTTCAGCCCCCGCCGGCCATTGTATCCGCGACGGCTCGCGCCGGGCTCGGGCCGAGCGCAGCGCGCGCTGCCGGTGCGCGCCGCTGTGTGGCAGAATCCCTCCCGCCCGATTCGGTCACCGGGCCGTGAGGCTCGAGCGGGTGCGGGGGTTTCCAGGACATGCCGGCTGTATGGCTCGGCCTGCCGATCATTGCGGCGCTCATCGTCGTCTTTTGGCTGCTCACCCGTCGTGTGCGGCGAGCGGGTGACGGCGGATCCTCCGCTCGGACGCCCGCCTCCCCTGCCTTGCAGCCCGCTCGGACCGAGCCGCCGCCCGCCGCGCCGGCGCCCGAGAGTCTGCCCGCCGGCGCGTTGTCGGGCGCCGAGATCTTCAGCAAGCTGAACGAGCTCGCCTTCGACGCGGCGCTGCTCGGACCCCCCGATCCGGCCGCTTACCAGGCGCTGGCGCCCGCCGTGCGCGAGGTCCTCGAGACGGTCGCGACGGAGCTCCGCCATGCGCCGCGCCGGCCGCTCCTGCTCCCGCAGCTGCTCCGCGCGATGCGCAATGACGAGGTCTCGCGGCGCGATCTGTCGAAGATCATCGCGCGCGACCCGGCGCTCGCGGGAAATCTCCTGAAGCTGGCGAACAGCCCCTTCTACCGCATCAGCGAGCGGCCCGTGGAAAGCATCGATCGCGCGGTGGCGCTGCTCGGCACGGATGGCATTCGCTCCCTCGTCGCAACCGCGCTCGTGCAGCCCGTCTTTCACCTCTCCAAGCAGGAGTTTCCGCGCTTTCCGGAGGTGATCTGGGAGCACACATACCGCACGGCGACGGCGGCGGAGGCGCACGCGGCGATCGTCGAGGACACCGATCCGTTCGCGGCCCAGCTGCTCGGGCTCACGATGGGCCTCGGGACGATCGTCGTCTTTCGCGTCGCGCACGAGCAGTACGCGGCGCGGCCGGGAAGCAAGCCCGATCCCGCGGTGATCGCCGCGCTGCTCGATGCTCACGCGGCCGCCGTCGCGCGCAGGATCGCGGCGAGCTGGGAGCTCTCCGATCGGATCCTCGCCACGCTCGAGGACCAGGGCTCGGGCGCGCCGGCGCGCGAGCGCAGCTCCTTGGGGCGATCGCTTTATTTCGGACGCTTGATCGGTGCGCTCGCCGTGCTGCAGCTCGTGAAGCGGGTGAGCGGCGAGGTGGCCAAGGCCTCGATGCTCTCGAGCGGCGCCACCGCATTCCAGTTTGAGCGCATCTGGGCCCGGCTCACCGCGAGCCCCGGCGCCGACGCCCAGCAGGGGGCGAGCTCGCAGCGACCGCGGCGGGACATCGGACGGCCCGCACGCTGAATCGACGGGCCTGCGGTGTCACCCGCCGCCCCCAGCGCTCAACCGCCTGCCCGCCACCTGCGCCCCGGCTCGTGAGTCGGATGCCGCGCGACGCGCAGGTCTCACTTGTCATCCGAATGAGTGGACAGACGTTCAGGGGACCATGAGCATGGTCTTCGCCAGCGCCGTCGCAAGCTTCACCGCTCTGATTATGGCGAATCGGCGCCCCAGCTCGAGCTTGAACGCCGGAGGAGCTGGGTGGTCCAACTCGCATCGGCACGCCGCGCAGCCCTCGAGGGGCGTGGCGGGCACGGAGTCCTTATGAGCAACAAGTTAGCCGGGTTTGCAAAGGTAGCCGGCATCCTCGCCGCGACAGTGGCGCTCGCCTCGCCGGCTCTCGTCAACGCGCAGACGGGCCACGGCTTTGGCGGTGGCCACGCAGCCCACTTCGCTGCCCGCGGCGCCGTTCACGCCGGCGGCGGCCATGCATACGCTCGCGCATACGCGGCCCCGCGATATTCGGCCCACTACGCGACCGCGAGGGCGTGGGCCGGCCGAGGGTACTTCGGCGGTGGAGCGTGGGGGTATCGCGCCCCCTGGGTCGGCGGCTGGTGGCATGGCTACTACTGGCCGGCCGCGTACTACGGATGGGCGTACCCGTGGTTCCTCGCGGCCCTGCCGATCGGTTACGCGACGTACTGGTGGGGCGGCGTCCCGTACTACTACGTCAACAGCGTCTACTACATGTGGAATCCCGCGGATGACGGCTACGTCGTGACGGATCCGCCGCCGGTCGGGGCGGAGCCGCCGGTCGCAGAGGAGCCGCCGGCCGGGGACGAGAGCGCACCGCCTCCCGCTCCGGATGAGAGCGCCGATGACAACAGTCCTCCCCCGGCTCCGCCGCAGGCCGCCGAATCGGCGCCTGCGAGCAGCGGCTCGCCCGATGATGTCTTCCTCTACCCGAAGGACGGGCAGTCCGCGCAGCAGCAGGCGACCGACCGCTACGAGTGCCATCAGTGGGCTCAGCAGCAGACGGGCTTCGATCCGACTCAACCGGCCTCGCAGTCGTCAGGCAACCCCTACGACTACCACCGCGCGCTCCTCGCCTGCCTGCAGGGTCGGGACTACGGCGTCAACTAGATCCCTCGATCGTCCTACATCCACCGTCGCTCTGCGGTGACCGCCGGATGGCGGTCACCGCCGCTCGTTTCGATGATCTCGAGCGCTCGACGCGCGGATGCGTCGCGAGGGTGCGTCGCGTGGGTGCGTCGCGCGAGCGTGGCGTCGGCGCGGGGTGGGCGCCGGCGTTGCCCGGCTCGGGGGGCGTCCGTAGAATGATTCGCGGGCGCGGGTGTAGTTCAATGGTAGAACTGCAGCTTCCCAAGCTGCTAACGTGGGTTCGATTCCCATCACCCGCTCCAGTCCGCATCGGCGCAAAATCCCATGGCAAATGGGGCTATTTCGGCTCGATTCATCGAAGGCGGTCATCGCCATTTTATGATGACTAAACCGCCGACGATCAAAGTCGTCTCGTTTGCGTCAGCAATCCGTTGCAGATGGACTCACTGACTGCTGTCGGAAATCCTGCGGGCAACCGGGCCGATACAGCTTCCACCACGCGAGATGTTTCGGTGATGAACTTTTGGATGACAGGTTCGAAGTCCTCTCCCATGCCGTTGGCCTTGGCCGCAGCATTCCAGTGCCGGCGCTGAATGTGTGCCATCCGGTAGTGCGCATTCTTTGAGCGCACAGCCATTGCGAGCTTCAGCTTCTGCCACTGGAACCGGTTGGGCCCATCGCCAACAACCGGCCAGGCCGACATGATGTCGTACAAGGGTGTCAGTCGGTATCGGCCACCGGGCTCGATGAAGATGCTGAAATTCTTTGCGTGACCATCGGGGGCTGCCAGTAACCAGAACAGCAATTGCGCCGCGAGAAAGGTTCTGCGATCCGCTTCCGGATTATCACTTCCGCGCAGCACGCCAAGGATGGCGGACATTCCGGGGCCGCCACGCTCCTCGTATTTCTGCTCCCCTGGGATGCCCAATACCTGGCAGAAATCCTCCTGCGGCAAGCGTGCCCACCAGGTATTGTCGACCATGCGGCGATCGAAGCGTTCTACCACCAGAACTTTGTGTCGCCCAAAGACCGCAATCCGACAATGGGCAACCGGCCAGCCAAACTCTCGGGCTATTTCGGCGCACAGCCATTCGTTCTCGACCGAAGTCGAGAAATCCGCGCGGATTCCACCGACTTCGCCGAGTGGCAGCTTGAAGATATGAGTGGTGGGAGTCGGTCCCAATGGCTTGCACCACTGGTTCTGATGCCATAGGAGCGCCGTTTTCTCCTGCGCACCGGCAATCGATATGCGCAGATCCTCGTCATCCGATACCCCAGGGGCCGGATCGCTGATCGTTTGATCCAGGACGCGCTCCACTTGCGCATCGGTTAGTGGCTCGGCGTCTATGCGATGAATATCAGGCGGCTGCTCATCGACCGGAAGTAGCTGAACTGCTCCCACGCAGTCCCGGCCGATTGCCTCAAGCAGATCCATGGCCCGCATTCCGGTGCCGAACTTATGCGAAAGACGCTTCCGGATATTCACACTATCTGGCAGGAGGTTGTCAAAAAAAGTCTCGATGCGCGGTCCCGTCTGCACATCGGAGCCGAGTTCCAGCGGCAGTGATAATGACAGCGGACGGCGGATTGGATTGCTCAACCAGCTCTGATCGTAACGAAAGCTATGGCCGCCGCGCGGTGAGAAGGCCCATTCGCCTACGTGCTCGCCGTTCATCCACACCGTCAGTACTCTACGAATCGTGGGACGGCCGGCCATCACCAGTTCCCGGGGGGATTGACCTTGAGTGAGCGGGGCTTGATAACGAGTTCCATGCCCAAAGCCATTAAGAGGGTAGTCAACTGATCGATCGTCAGTCGCTCCGGGTGATTCTCGATCGCAGAGATTCGCTCCTGGGATAGCCCGACCTTGCGACCAAACTCAGACTGAGTCAGTGCTTGCTCACGACGCAAATTGCGAAGAGCCGCTTGAAGCTGGGTAGGAGTCCTAATGGGGTAGCTGTCCATCGGTATTCTCTCTGGAGAATAAACTAATTATATTCTTATATGAGAATAAAGCAAGATTATTTCTGAAAAAGAATATAAAAGAAATATCCTTGATCGGGAATATTGGCGTCTCACACGCACATCACACGCAGCCGTTCCCGTCGGCCGCAAGTTACTGGTTCATCAGGAATTCATCGTGCGCATGGCATGGGTTCGATTCCCATCACCCGCTCCAATCGCACTCACAACGCCAGACAATCCGTGGCAATGAGATTGCCTTTAACCTGATGATCCGCTTCCTTCTTTTGATACGTGAATCGTTTCATCGGCGCTCGCGCCCGCTGCCCTGCATTGCCTCAAATTGCCCCGGAATTCGCACTTTTCGTCGCACTTGGGATCTTTCCAGAATGGAAAGTGCGAATTCCATTGGTTCACAAGAACCGAATAAGGTGGCTTTGCTGTAGCAGCTGTTTGGGAACTACGAGCGCCAGTTGGTTCCGGCCGGCGCCACACAGCTCCGGAGGCGAACGAGATGGAATCGAGCCATGTGATCAACGCGGGAAACCGCTGACCGGGATCCTGCGCGCCGCCGGGTGGGCGGTAGTTGCTGGAATACACGGCCTGCCACGATCCGCTGTCGTCCTTGCGGATCTGCAAGACGATACGAACTTTCCCGGACGCGCCTCCCACCGTTCCCTGCCAGGTACCCGCAATCTGCGCGCTTGCCGAGCCGGCCCACGACAGGCACGCAGCGGCAAGCGTCGCGCCGACCCACCGATTCTTCATCGAAATATCCCTTTGCAGCTGTCGCTCGCGGCTAGCGTGAGCTGATCTCGTCCAATACCGCGTTGACCGCCAAGATCACCGCCGCGGGCTTCTCGATCGGAATATCGTGGCCCGAGTCCGGGACCAGCTGGTGACGTCCACGCGTAGACAAGGCCGCATAGGCATCGTGCGCTGGACCCCAAGAATCCCGGAAGAACCGGGCATTCTCCTGGCGCAGCTCGGCGACCTCCGCGGGCGTGCTGGCGCCGGGCGTGCCCGGCGGCAGAGCAATTGAAGCGTCGCGCCCTGCAGTCAGGACAATGAGCGGCATGTTGCCGTAGCGGCGTCGGACGTTGACGACTTCGCTCGAGTCCTCTGTGAGGGACTCCCAGGCCGATGCCTGGGTCAACAGTCGCGCAGGATCGGCGTTGAGCTGGGCGAGCCTGGCCTTCAGGCGGGAGAAAGCCGGAGGGAAATTGCGCTCAGCTGTGCACCGCTCGAACTGCGGCATGCCGCGCTTCAGCGTGCCATCTTTCAGCTCCGCAGCGCACTTGCGCAGCTGCCTCGCAATCATCCGCCCCGCGACAGACGCCGCCGCCGCGAGTTTGGGCTCGACGCGCTCTTGGATCGCCTCTTGGTCCGGAATGCTCGGGTCCACCAGCACCATTCCCACGACGCTCCGGCGATGCAGATCGGTGAACCGCAGCGCATCATAGGCGCCGAGGGAGATTGCGACCATCACGTAGGGACCCTCGATGCCACCTCGCTTCAGAGCCCTCCAGAGATCTTCCGTCGTGTGGACAACATCCTGCGGCTGCGGGCTCGGGCTGCTGAAGCCGTAGCCGGCCGGATCCCAGGCACAGATGCGCGTTCGGTGAGCAAGCGGACGCTGCACCTTCCACCATGCCTCCGACCATCCTTCGGCAGGGGGTGACAGAATGGCGGTCGGCGAGCCGTGTCCGAGGCAAACGAGATTAATCGTGCGGCCACCGCCGATATGAGCCAGCGTCTGCGGCGCCAAGTAAGGCGCGACCTGCTCGGTGGACGGATCTGGCTGAAATGTAGTTGCGCTCTGTGCTGCGGCTGACAGACCGCCGTGGAGCAGGGCGCCGGCGGTGACGGCTGCGAGCGTTGCGTTGAACCAGGTTCTGCTCATCGAAAACTCCCCGACCGTTGATGGCGCTGTGCTTGTTCGATTTTCATCGACTCTCCGTAGCCTTCGTGCAGGTCACAAAGCCATCCACGCGCTCTTATCGCTCTCAGCGGACGGCAAAATTGTCAATTTTGTTCGCTTCTCTTCCCCCAGCACTTTGCCGAGCGTCTCAGGGAAAGAGGGGTGGCGCTTGCGGCCAGAGCCCGGCGCGACCTTCCGTTCGGCACGGTGCCGCCGGAGTTTTCTCCAGCGTGTCCTCGAAAGTGTACCCGCGGTAAAGGCAGCCGCGTTGCGGAGAGCAGCGTGCAGTGGGCCATGGCAACGCTCAATGCCCAAGCCTTGATTGGCCGAATGGCCGCGATGGCGTGACCTAGGTCAGGCCGTCAGGTAAATCTCCGGCGCTGATCTTAGTTGAACTGCATCCATGGGCCGGCGCGATGCCCAACAATGCGTAGTGCGAACTGAGCCATGGCCGTGTACAGAGGTATCGCGGACTCGAGAAGCGAACCACGGCGACCAGTGGTCACCGCTCGAATTCGCCGAAGCTTTGTACGCGCAGTTGCTCGTCGACGCACCACACGGCGCGGCGCCTCAAACCAAATGCTGGTCGGTGTGGCGGCGCGGATTCAGCGCACCTCGCCGGACACCCGCAGAGTCCTGCGTATGTGGCAGCGCCGGCCAGACCCTGATCGAGCCCGAGGCACCATTTGCGGCCGCCCGCTTTGCCGTTTGTCTCAACGGCTCGTGCAGTTTCGGTGTGATCCACCGGCCGGATGGCGAGGGCGCAGCGCAGGGGGTGGACAGCAGATCCGTGTGCCCACGCACACGTCCGGAGTGTAAGATCTCGCCCCGGTTTCCACGGGGCTCTCGACCCGAACGGCGGGTACGGAGGGAGGGCCTGCGACGGCCCGTGGTGTACTAGGAAGAACTAATGAGCACCGGCTCCACGGCGATCTTACCGATCGCAACGCTCGACGACGACGCTTGGGAAGACCTGCTTTCCTTCATCGAGGAGAAGCGGGTCATCCCGATCGTCGGGCCGGAGCTGCTGAGGGTTGACACCGAGCGAGGCCCCAAGCTCCTCATGGACTGGGCGGCCGAGAGGCTCGCGACTCGCCTCAATATCTCCCGATCCGATCTTCCCGAGCGCTACACCCTGAACGATGTGGTGTGCCTGTTCCTGGCGGGAAGGGGAAGGCGGGAAGAGGCCTATGTACGGCTAAGGAGTGTCCTCCGGGACGCTCCCTTCGAGCCTCCCGCTGCATTGCGGCAATTGGCTTCGATCACCGACTTCGACCTCTTCGTCACGACGACCTTCGACTCACTCCTCGAGAGTGCCATCAACCTCCAGCGCTTCGGGGGCTCCCCCTCCACCGATGTGCTCTCGTATGCCCCGAACCGGGTGGTGGACTTACCGACCGAGAGAGACCGGCTCTCCCGCCCGCTCGTGTATCACCTGTTCGGCAAGCTCTCCGCCTCCCCGACGTACGTGATCTCGGATGAGGATCTGCTGGAGTACATTTGTTCGCTCCAGAACGAGAGCCTGGTGCCCGAGAGGCTCTTCCACGAGCTCGAGCACAATCACTTGTTGGTGATCGGGAGCAGCTTCAGTAACTGGCTCGCGCGATTGTTCCTGCGGATGGCCAAGCGAAAGCGGTTGTCCGATCCTCGGGAGGTCGGAGAGGTCCTCGCCGATGATGAGCTCTCCGCCGATGAGCGGCTGATCGCGTTCTTGCAGCAGGTCAGTGTCCGAACCCGGATCTACACCGGAGCGGAGCGGTTCGTAGCCGAACTGCATGAGCGGTGGCAACAACGGAACAAAGGATCGGCGACCTCGAGTGTCTCGGGGGCATCCCCCTCTCCTCTTCGCTTCGTTCCCCCCTCCCGGGAGATGCCGGACAACGCGGTGTTCGTGAGCTATGCGCGGGAGGACTTGCCGGCAGTCCAGAAGATCAAGGCGGGGCTGGAAGCTTCCGGGATTACGACTTGGTTCGACATGGACAGGCTCGAGGCCGGGGATGACTACGACCGCAAGATCCGCCGCAACATCGCCCGCTGCGCGTACTTCGTCCCGGTGATCTCCGAGGCCACCGAGAGCCGGCTCGAGGGGTACTTCAGGCGCGAATGGAGCTATGCGATCGACCGCTCGCGCAACATGGCAGACGGGGCCCTCTTTATCCTCCCGGTGAGTCTCGATGGGACGAGTCCCCTCACCGCTCACGTGCCCGAGCCCTTCAAGGCGCTGCGCTTCAGCGACCTGCCGGCAGGGCAAGTCACACCGGAGTTCGCCCAACGCCTGGCCGAGCTCTGCAAGGGCAAGGCCAGATGAGCGTCGAGGACTCCATCGAGCCCATCGCCCGCGACACGGCTCGCGATGCGCTGCATGGCCCGGCCCACGAGCTGGGCGGCAGCGTCGATGCGGAGAACCCCTGGCTCGGGCTGTCCTCCTTCACCGAGGAGACCCAGGAGTACTTCTTCGGGCGGGAGGGGGAAGTCGCCGAGCTCACCCGAAGGGTGCAGAGGAAGCTCCTTACGGTCCTCTTCGGCAAATCCGGACTCGGCAAGACCTCGATCCTGCGAGCCGGTCTCGTCCCCCGTCTACGATCCCAGGAGTACTTTCCCGTTTACCTGCGGATCGACTATGGGCATGACTCTCCCGAGCCCGCCGAGCAGATCAAGCAGGCGATCGGGAAAGCCGCAGCTTCGGGGCAATGGACCCAAACCGGAGTGGCTTCCGCGGGGGAATCGATCTGGGAGTTCCTGCATCACCGGGACGATGTGCTGAAGGACGCATCTGGCCACACCCTCATTCCGCTCCTGATCTTCGATCAGTTCGAGGAGCTGTTCACGCTCGCACAGAGCGATGAGTTCGGGCGAGTCCGAGCGGCCAAATTCATCGAGGAGCTCTCCGACCTCGTCGAGAACCGTCCTCCGAAGGCCCTTGAGGCGGAACTCGACTCGGATGAGACCGTCGCTGAGAGCTTCGACTTCTCGCGCAGTGACTACCGAGTGGTGATTGCACTCAGGGAGGATTACCTCGCCCCGCTCGAGAGCTTGAAGAGGCTCATGCCGAGCCTATCGCAGAACCGGCTGCGACTGGCTCCCATGACGGGCACGCAAGCGCTCGAAGCGGTCTTACAGCCCGGCAACCGATTGCGGCCCACCAAGCCTCTGGTAAGCGAGGAAGTCGCCGAGGCCATCGTGCGGTTTGTGGCAGGAGGCTCGGAGCTCGCTAACGCGGAAGTCGAGCCCTCACTCTTGAGTCTCATCTGCCGAGAGCTGAACGAGCAACGCGTCGCGCAAGGGCGCAGTGAGATCTCCCAGGATCTGCTCGCTGGCTCCCACGAGACGATCCTGAGCAATTTCTACGAGCGAAGTCTCGCCGACCAGCCCGAGTCGGTGCGGCGGATCATCGAGGATGATCTGCTCACCGAGTCCGGGTACCGCGAGAACCTCGCCGAGGAGAGTCTCCTACGCCGCTTCCAGGCGGCCGGTGCGGCTCCCGATGCACTCGCGAAGCTGGTCAACCGCCGACTCCTCCGAATCGAGGAGCGGCTGGACGTCAGGCGGGTCGAGCTCACTCATGATGTGCTCACCGGCATCGTCAGGGCCAGCCGCGATGCGCGCCACGAGCGGGAGGCGAGAGAGGCCACCGAGCGGGCGCTTGCCGAGCAGCGCGAACGAGAACAGGCCGCGCACCGGGCGCTCCGACGGACACGGGCCATCGCCGCCGGGTGCGGGGTGTTGGCCGCCGTGGCCATTGCCGCGGCACTCTTCGCGCTCGTCAGCTTCAATCGCGCGCGGCATGCGGAGCTCATGGTACGCCAGGCCCGGGCGGTGTCCGAGCAGGCCCGTGGGGAAGCCGAAGGGCTCCTGGGCTTCCTCACCGACGACTTCGTCACCGAGCTCGAGACCTTCGGGCGGTATCAGAC